>NZ_JBFRNU010000024.1:0-92681 GCF_041471145.1 Vibrio sp. 10N.261.54.A5
CCAGAGCCAGAGCCAGAGCGCCAATTTTCGAGTCACCACTCAAGCTACGCAGAAATACGCGCGGCTGAGTTTGAGGTTCCTAACCTTGAAGATGTTCAGAAACTACTCAGCCGTTTAGAGGCGACCAATGTTGTTGATGAACTGAACCTTGATGAGTTGATGGATCAGAACACCCAGAAAATCGCCCAGCAAGCAGACATGCAAATGTTTGATGTCGCGGTTGAGTCTGTTCAAGTGTTCGAAGAGCCAGAGATTCAGGATTGGAATCTTCCAGAACCCGATTTATCAATTGTTGTAGAGCCACCTGTTGAATCGCAGCAAATTGAAGAGTTACAAGCTGAACCGTTAGCGACGGAACAAGCAGAAGTTAAGGCTGTTGAGCCTGAACTTGACGTTCCTGAGCCCGAGACAGTTATTGAACCAGAAACTCAAGCCGGAGGTGCTGACCAGTTTACCTCTTGGGAAAGTACGGTTCGCAAAGAAGACTTTCAAGTCTTGTATTTTGATGTAAACGGCGTGACCTTTGCGGTGCCACTTGATGAGCTTGGCGGCATCCATCGCCTTGAAGAGTTAAGTCATATCATTGGTAAGCCAGCTTGGTATTTGGGTTTACAAACCAACCGTGATAGTCAGCTAGATGTGGTCGACACCGCAAAATGGGTGATGTCTGAGAAACTATCAGGTGACGAATACAAAGAAAACTATCAATATATAGTGATGCTTGGAGAGAGCTTGTGGGGCCTTGCGGGCACCGAGCTCAAAGGCACCGAGCTACTTAATACAGACAAAGTACGTTGGCGAGAAATGGCAGGGAAACGCCCATGGCTCGCTGGTATGGTAAAAGAAAAAATGTGTGCTTTGATTCATGTTGAAGCATTAATCGCCATGCTAAACGCAGGGCTAGATGTAAAAGCATTAAGCTAGTAATAAGCATTGGGCTAACAATAAGCATCAAGTTAATAATAGTGGTCGGTAACGACGGCAAGAGGATTATCTATGTCTCATATGAGTGAAGTTGAAGTAAGAAAAGAGCAAACGAATGATGAAGTACTTCAATGGGTGACTTTCCAGCTAGAAGAAGAAACTTACGGCATCAACGTAATGCAAGTACGTGAAGTACTACGTTACAGCGAAATTGCTCCAGTACCGGGTGCTCCAGATTACGTTCTAGGTATTATTAACCTACGTGGTAACGTTGTTACTGTTATCGACACTCGTTCTCGCTTTGGTTTGATGCAAGGTGAAATCACAGACAACACTCGTATCATCGTTATTGAATCTGAGCGTCAAGTAATTGGCATTCTAGTAGATAGCGTTGCTGAAGTGGTTTACCTGCGTTCTTCTGAAATCGACACAACGCCAAGTGTTGGTACTGATGAAAGTGCTAAGTTCATCCAAGGTGTAAGTAACCGAGATGGCAAGCTACTTATCTTAGTAGATCTAAACAAACTACTAAGCGAAGACGAATGGGATGAGATGGCTCACCTGTAATGTTTGAAGCGCTTCCTTTAAGCCCTGTCGCTCTGATATCAGGCGTTGGGGTTTTTACGTTATTTATCCTGATTTTGATTAGCAAAGTAAAACGTGCGATTCAAAAGCAGCTCGATCAGTCACGCCTGCAAGTTCGTAACTTGGACAAAGAGCTTCAAAAATCGAGTAAGCAATTACTTGAGGTTCGCTCTGTTGTGGTTGGCCTTGGCCAGAAAGTGACTGAACAACAAGATCTTATCAAACATTTGAATGAACGTATTGTTGAGCTGGAACATGCGGATACCGATGGACGTTTGTACACACGTGCAACGAAAATGGTTCAGCTTGGCGCTGGGATTAACGAGTTAATTGAAGAATGTGAATTACCCAAAGCAGAAGCTGAGCTGATGATGTCTCTGCAGAACAAGCTTGCTGGTAAAGAGAAAATTCCTTCATTACGAAGCGACCCTTCATCGTACGATCAGCAACCCGATGCCTCTCGCGATCGCAGAGACCCGCCTCGACGTCGTTAAATTGAGCGCTTAATTCGTATTGAGCAATTGATGTTTATTACGTATTCCTCTTAAAAGAAGCTTCGGCTTCTTTTTTTATGCCTGTCCGATCTATATAGAACGATGTTTATAAGTGCTTGTATCTACGACAATATCTTGTTTGTTGATGAAAATGTGTAAATTGTGATGAGGTGGTAACAGTTTCTTACCGACTTTGTTCTATCGAAAACGCCTAGTCCTGTTTTGTCACCATGTTGGTGTGCTACTATAGCGCTCTCATTACTCGACTAAATTTACCTATGCTAGAAGTCTCAAATTTAACTGCTATTCGTGACGACAGGATTCTGTTTGAATCGTTGTCTTTTCAATTGAAACCAGGTGAGCTGGTTCAAGTTGAAGGTCGTAACGGTACCGGGAAAACGACACTCCTTAGGATTATTACTGGCTTAGGCGATCGCGATGACGGCACTATCTCTTGGGACGGTGAGTCTATTGAATCGAGTCGAGATGTTTATCATCAAAATTTACTTTTTCTTGGTCACCAAACAGGCGTAAAGCGCGAGCTTAGTGCTTATGAGAATCTGAGCTTTTATCAGTCGATTCACAGTGGCGGTACCAGCAAAGAAGAGCTTTATCACGCGCTGGCTCAAGTCGGGCTTGCGGGCAGAGAAGACGTACCTGCGGGGCAACTTTCAGCAGGCCAACAACGCCGAGTTGCGTTGGCTCGCCTTTGGTTGAGCAAGCAAATGTTGTGGATTCTTGATGAGCCGCTGACTGCCATTGATAAGCAGGGCGTGAAAGTTCTCGAATCTCTTTTTTCTCAGCATGCAGACAACGGTGGCATTGTGTTGTTAACCACACACCAAGATATGTTTGCTGATAGCCCGAAACTAAGAAAAATAAAGTTGGGTGAGTAATATGATCTCTTCAATGACCACGATTATCCGACGCGAACTGCTTATCGCGTTTCGACGTCAAGCGGATATCTTTAACCCTTTGTGGTTCTTCATCATTGTTATCACGCTTTTCCCTTTGAGTATTGGCCCAGAGCCAAACCTACTTGCGCGTATTGCTGCGGGTATTGTTTGGGTGGCCGCTTTGCTCTCTGCATTGCTCTCTTTAGAGCGTCTTTTCCGTGATGATTTTCAAGATGGCGCCCTTGAACAGATGATGCTGATGCCAATCCCGTTGCAGTTGGTAGTATTGTCCAAAGTCATAGCACACTGGTTGTTGACCGGGTTACCATTGATTTTAATCAGCCCATTATTGGCTGTTTTGTTGTCTTTAGATTTTGATACATGGCTCTCAGTTGTGTTGACCTTGCTGGTAGGAACACCCGCATTGAGTTTTATTGGTGCGATTGGTGTTGCGTTAACCGTTGGGTTACAGAAGGGCGGAGTCCTGTTAAGCCTGTTAATCTTGCCGCTTTACATCCCCATTTTAATCTTCGCGACGTCAGCAATTGACGCTGCGGCTTTGGGCGTTGCATACAACGGTCAATTGGCGGTGCTTGGGGCAATGTTAATGGGTGCGATGACTATGACGCCTTTTGCGATCAGTGCCGCACTTAGAGTAAGTGTGAACTGATTGGGGTTCCGTTATCGTATAGCCAATGTGAACCAAATGTGTCGATTGGACTCATAGAGTCAATAAAACTGAAAGCAAGACAAATAAAATTATTATAATTATAGCTTTAATAGCTGTAAGCAATATGAAGTAAGAGTGAGATTACAACATGTGGAAATGGCTCCATCCCTATGCCAAAGCAGAAACCTCTTATCAGCTTGCTGGTAAACTTTTGCCATGGTTTTCGATCCTAGCGCTATTGTGTCTATCCGTCGGTACCGTGTGGGGGCTTGCATTTGCGCCTTCTGATTACCAACAAGGCGATAGCTTCCGTATCATCTACATCCATGTACCGTCTGCAATCTGGTCTATGGGCGTTTACATGTCGATGGCGATTGCTGCCTTTATCGGTTTGGTATGGCAGGTAAGGCTATCAGACATGGCCGCACTGGCGATGGCACCGATTGGTGCTGTGTTTACCTTCATTGCGTTACTAACCGGCGCTGTTTGGGGTAAACCAATGTGGGGCGCCTGGTGGGTTTGGGATGCGCGTTTAACCTCAGAGCTGATTCTTCTATTCCTATACTTGGGTGTGATTGCACTACACCACGCTTTTGACGACCAAAAAACAGCAGCGAAAGCGGCAGGCATTTTGGCTATCGTTGGTGTCATCAACCTCCCTATCATTCACTTCTCTGTAGAGTGGTGGAATACACTTCATCAAGGCGCGACCATTACTAAGTTCGCAAAACCTTCGATCTCAAGTGACATGCTATGGCCGCTTCTTCTTAACATCTTCGGCTTCGCTTTCTTCTTTGGCGCTTTAACCATGATTCGTTTCCGTAACGAAATCATCAGTAAAGAGAGTCACCGTCCATGGGTTCGCAAGCTTGCGGCTGAAAAAGCGTAGTAGGGTAGGTAATTATGTATTTTGAATCTTTGAGTGATTTCTTAGCCATGGGAGGTTATGCCTCGTATGTCTGGAGTGCATTTGGAATCACATTCCTCGCGATGATCATTTTACTGGTCGTAAGCGTTCGTCGTGGTAAGCAATTACTAAATGAAGTACAAGCTAAGATTGATCGTCAAGCTCGTATCGATGCAGCAAAAAATATGGAGAACACTCTATGAACCCAAGACGTAAAAAGAGGCTGGGCATTGTCTTAGCGATCTTTTTTGGTATCAGTGCGACTGTTGGATTGATGGTTTACGCACTTAACCAGAACATGGATCTGTTCTACACACCAACTGAGCTGGTCAACGGCAAAGATGGTAAGAAACCTGAAGTTGGTCAACGCCTACGTATTGGTGGCATGGTCGTAGTCGGCTCTGTAAGCCGTGACAATGAATCACTACGTGTAAGCTTTGATTTGCAAGATGTAGGCCCTAAAGTAACAATTCTATACGATGGCATCCTTCCTGATCTTTTCCGTGAAGGCCAAGGTATTGTTGCTCAGGGTGTTCTTAAAAATGCAACGACAATCGAAGCGTTTGAGGTGTTGGCAAAGCACGATGAAGAGTACATGCCTTCTGAAGTTGCGGAAGCAATGAAGAAAACCCATGAGCCTTTGCAATACACGACTGAACAAAAAGAAGGAAATGCTCAATGATAGCCGAGATCGGCCATTTTGCGATGATCCTGTCCTTGGGACTTGCATTGCTGCTAAGCGTGCTCCCACTGTATGGAGCCGCTCGAAATAACACATTATTGATGAACAGCGCACGACCGTTGTCGTGGGGTATGTTCGGATTCTTAGCGATTTCGTTCTTTATCCTGTGTTACGCGTTCTACACAAATGATTTTACGATTCAATACGTAGCAAGTAACTCGAATAGCCAACTGCCTTGGTACTACCGAATTACGGCGGTTTGGGGCGCTCACGAAGGTTCATTACTGCTTTGGGTTCTTATCCAAGCGGGTTGGACGGTTGCTGTAGCGACGTTTAGTCGTGGTATGCCTCAAGAGTCTGTGGCTCGCGTACTGGCTATCATGGGTTTGATTACTGTCGGCTTCTTGCTGTTCATTATCGTAACGTCTAACCCGTTCCTACGTACATTGCCTTTCTTCCCTGTAGATGGCCGTGACTTGAACCCACTACTGCAAGACCCGGGTTTGATTATTCACCCGCCAATGCTTTACATGGGTTATGTAGGTTTCTCTGTTGCGTTCTCTTTCGCAATCGCTTCTCTAATGAGTGGTCGTCTTGATACGGCATGGGCTCGTTGGTCACGTCCTTGGACAATCGCAGCTTGGTTATTCCTAACGGTAGGTATCGCACTAGGTTCATGGTGGGCTTACTACGAACTTGGCTGGGGTGGCTGGTGGTTCTGGGATCCAGTAGAAAACGCTTCATTCATGCCTTGGTTGGCTGGTACTGCTCTAATGCACTCACTAGCGGTAACTGAAAAGCGTGGCACATTTAAAGCTTGGACAGTATTGCTGGCTATCTCTGCATTCTCGCTAAGCTTACTAGGTACATTCTTAGTTCGTTCGGGCATCTTGGTATCTGTTCACGCATTCGCGTCGGATCCTGCTCGTGGTATGTTTATTCTAGGTTTCCTAGTCTTTGTTATTGGTGGTTCACTGCTGTTGTTCGCGGTTAAAGGCGCATCGGTTCGTGTTCGCGGTAACTTCGATTTGGTTTCTCGTGAAAACGCACTGCTTGGTAACAACATCTTATTGATTGCAGCGCTTGTCGTTGTATTAGTCGGTACGCTACTGCCATTAGTTCACAAACAGTTAGGCTTGGGCTCGGTATCTATCGGTGCTCCATTCTTTGACATGCTGTTCTTTTGGTTAATGATTCCGTTCTCGTTCTTGCTTGGTATCGGTCCTCTGATCCGCTGGAAACGTGACAACCTGTCTAAGCTTGTTAAACCAATGCTGATTTCAGGTGCATTCTCACTGGGCTTGAGTGCGCTAATGGTTGCTCTATTGGCCGACCGCTTCAGTGGTACTGCGTTTGCTGGTTGGGTAATGGCGTTCTGGATTATCTTCATGCACGGCTTTGAGTTGCATGAACGTGCGACTCACCGTCACACATTCCTGAAAGGTCTAACTAAGCTACCTCGAAGCCACTGGGCAATGATGTGTGGTCACATTGGTTTAGCCGTGACAGTGATTGGTATCGCGATGGTGCAAAACTACAGCATCGAACGTGATGTGCGTCTGGCGCCAGGTGAAAGCTACCAGCTTGAAGAATACAGCTTCCTGTTTACAGGGGTTCGTGACAAAGATGGTCCTAACTACGATGGTTACATTGCTGACTTTGAAATTACTAAAGAAGGCAAATACATCAACACGCTTCACGCTGAAAAACGTTTCTACACCACCGCTAAGTCTATGATGACGGAAGCAGCGATTGACCGTGGTGTAACGCGCGATCTTTACATCGCGATGGGTGAACGTTTAGACGACAACAAATCTTGGGCTGTACGTATCTACTACAAACCATTTGTACGTTGGATCTGGGCAGGCTCTTTGATCATGTCGATTGGTGGCGCTATTGCTATCAGTGACCGTCGTTACCGTTTCCGTAAGCCAACCAAAAAGTCGGCTGAAGAGCAGGAGGCTTAATCCGAATGAACAAGAAGATTTTATTCATTCCATTGATTGCGTTCATGGTTCTAGCTGGAATCTTTGCAACGCAATTAATGCGCAACCAGTCGGGTGATGACCCAACTAAGCTTGAATCCGTATTGATTGGTAAGCCTGTGCCTGAGTTTGACCTAGAAGATTTAGAGCAACCAGGTAAGCTGCATGATCAAGCTATCTTTAAAGGTGAGCCGTTGCTTCTTAACGTATGGGCGACTTGGTGCCCTACTTGTTATGCAGAGCACTCTTACCTGAACAAACTTGCTGGTCAAGGGGTTAAGATCATTGGTCTTAATTACAAAGATGATCGCAATAAAGCGGTTGGTTGGTTAAAAGAGCTGGGTAACCCGTACCTAATCAGCCTGTTTGATGGTAATGGCATGCTAGGTCTTGACCTCGGCGTGTATGGCGCACCTGAAACTTTCCTAATTGATGCTAACGGTGTGGTTCGTTACCGCCATGTTGGTGATGTGAACCCGACCAACTGGGCATCGACGCTTGAGCCGATGTATCAAGAGTTGTTGGAGGAATCGAAATGATTAGAAAGGCATTGATTACTCTATTTGCTACGTTCGCAATCTCAGCGACGGTTTCTGCTGCACCTATCGAATTTCATGAATTTGATACCGTAGATCAAGAGCAGCAGTTCAAAGAGCTAAGCAATACATTACGCTGCCCTAAATGTCAGAACAACACGATTGGTGATTCGAACGCTGAGTTAGCGGTCGACTTACGTCAAAAAGTGTACGAGATGACAAAAGACGGTAAGTCGAAGCAAGATATCATTGATTACATGATTGCTCGCTACGGTAACTTTGTGACTTACAATCCACCACTGACACTAGCAACATCGATCCTTTGGATTGGTCCGTTTGCGGTGGTTGTGTTTGGATTTGGCTTGATCATTTTGCGAAGCAGAAAGTCAAAATCGAAAGCGGCAGTAGAGTCAGATAAAGACTGGGATGCAGACAAAGAAGCTCGCTTAAAAGCGTTACTCGATGAAGAGAACGACGGAGATAAGAAGTAATGACTCTATTTTGGATTTCTACCATTATCCTTTCGCTAGCGGCAATTTTCTTAATTGTTCTGCCTTTCATTAACAAGAAGGCAAACAATGACGAAATGCTTCGCGACGAGTTGAACAAAGCATTCTATAAAGACCGTCTTGTCGAGTTAGAAGTAGAAGCAGAGGAAGGTCTTGTTGATAACCAACAAGAACTGATCGATGATTTGAAACAGTCTCTGCTTGATGATGTTCCTGCACAAGAAGAGATGAAGAAGACTCAAATCTCTACGCTTGGTGTGGTTGTACCGTCGATCATCCTTGTCGTCGTTGTGACTTATGGTATGTACTTTAAGTTCGGTGCGTTGGACAAAGTTCAACACTGGCAAGAAGTGAGCTCGAACCTTCCTGAATTGTCTAAAAAGCTAATGTCATCGGAAGGTGGTGCACTAACGGATGATGAGTTGGAAGATTTGACTCTAGCGCTTCGTACTCGTCTGCATTACCAACCAAAAGATTCAACAGGTTGGTTACTACTCGGTCGTATTGCACTGGCTAACCGTGATGCTGAAACAGCAAAAGATTCTATGGAGCGAGCTTACAAGCTTGAACCTAAGAATGAAGATGTTCAGTTAGGTTTCGCACAAGCACTGATGCTTTCACCTGATGAAGCGGATCAAAACCAAGCTCGTTTGATTTTGAGCCGTTTGATTCAAAACGATTACGTCGACCTTCGTGTGTTCTCACTGCTAGCGTTCGATGCATTTGAGCGTCAAGACTACCCGGGTGCTGTGAAGTACTGGAGCATCATGCAACAGATGATTGGTCCACAAGACAGTCGCTATGAAATGCTTTCGCGCAGTATTGAAAGTGCTCAGAAGAAAATGGGCGACACTATGGGTGTCGACCAAGGTAAGACTGTTGCTGTAACGCTCGATCTATCTGCAGACGTGAATGCTGACCCTAACTCAGTGTTAATTGTGTCAGTACACAGAGCTGATGGTTCTCCAATGCCTATCGCAGCGGCACGCTACCCACTAGGGACTTTCCCTCGTACGGTTGTGCTAGATGACGGCAACAGCATGCTGGAAGGGCAAGAGCTGTCTAGCCTTGAAACACTGATGGTTAGAGCTAGGCTTGATACAGACGGCAACGTTTCAACTCGCGAAGGTGATTGGTACGGTGAAAGTGAAGTGGTTGAATTGGGCGCTCCAGTTACCATTGATATCAATAAGCAATATTAATCATCACTTTGCATAGGTGTTATCTATTCCGATTTGCAGATAAACGGTATAGACTTAGCCAAACAATTGAGGCCAGCGATTGCTGGCCTTTTTTATTATTTGAATTCCTTATGGAAAAGGTGATATGTCTGTCAGTGTTTTAAGACTCTCGAGTTTACTTTTTATCGCAAGCTTAACGGTTGGGTGTTCAAGCGCGCCGGACGAAAGTGTTGACGATGATAACCTCGAAACCTCTGAATACGTCGAAGAGTCCCACTCCAATGATCCTTTTGAAGGTTTCAACCGAGCGATGTGGGATATCAACTACGAATATCTAGATCCTTACTTAGTTCGCCCTGTTTCCCTCGCTTATGTTGACTACACCCCTGTGCCAGTGCGTTCTGGTATCTCCAATTTCCTAGCCAACTTAGACGAACCATCAAGCATGGTGAATAACCTTATTATGGGCAATGGTGAAAAAGCACTCGACCATTTCAATCGTTTTTGGATTAACTCAACGATTGGTTTGTTAGGCTTAATCGATATTGCTAGCGAAGCTGGGATCACCAAGTACGATGATAAGTCGTTCTCTGATGCGATTGGTCATTACGGGGTAGGAAATGGTCCGTACTTCATGGTGCCGGGTTATGGCCCAATAACAACGCGTGAAGTAACTGAAACCGTTGATGGTATGTATGTGCCTCTGTCTTTCTTGAACTTCTGGGCTAGCTTAGGAAAGTGGGCATTCGAAGGCATGGAAACTCGTGCTCAGTTAGTGTCACAAGAAGCGCTCTTGGATAACTCTCCTGATCCATATGCATTAACGCGTGATGTTTACATTCAACGTCGTGATTTCAAAGCCGAGATTGAACCTGAAGAGGTCGACCTTGAAGAAGAAGATTTCATCGATGGTTATCTAGAAGATTACTAGAAACACGATTTAGAAAACCGATAAAAGACAGGCTCGATGTTGATGCAACATCGAGCCTTTTTAATATTTTCTACTTTTAGGGCGGTAGATTAGAAGCGGTAGTTCGCTTGGATGCCCACTAACCAGATGCTACCAGTCACTTCACCTTCGAAGTCACCACCAAATGGCGCAGAACTTGCGTCATCTTCAACCATTTTTGCGTCTTTCGCTAGGATGTAAGTGAAACCAGCGTCTAGTGTTAGTTGCTCAGACCATTGGTAGCCAGCACCAATACTCAACCAAGTGCGGTCTGTTTCCGGAATCGTCGCAGTACGGTGTTCATCGCTTACCGCTGAAGTGTCGTACGCAATACCAGAGCGCAGAGCTAACTTAGGTGTCATTTGGTAAGTTGTACCGATCGCAAAGCGGTAGTTGTCTTCCCAGTTCTCTTGCTTGATATCTTGAGTTCGAGCAGGACCGAATTCAGGGATGTCAGCTACTAGTTCTTCAAAGCTACTCCAATTAGTCCAGTTAACGCTCGCATGTACAGCGACTTTATCTGATAGTTGATGGAAGCTTGCAAGCTCGGCGGTTGCTGGCAATGCAAGTTGCATTGAGCCGTTATATTTTGACTTCACAGGAGTACCTAAAGCGCCAGCAACAGCATCAAAAGCGACACCATTTGCGTGGCCCTCAAGCGTTAGGTCTACTTCTGACTTGTAGGTAAAACCAAGGCGGTTGTTTTCATTGATCTGCCAAGCGGTACCAACTTGCCAGCCCCACGCTGTGTCATCACCTTCCATGTATTTTAAAGCTGTACCTTGAGGCATAGGAACTAGAGAGTTAACTGTAGATACCGCTCCAAAGCTACCTTCAGCCATGATGTAACGAATACCACCACCAATAGATACGCTTTCAAGTACTTGGTAAGCCGCGTTTAGGTTTAGCTCCATCGTAGTAACACTTGCTTCGTTACCGTGGTTTGCGCCACCAAAGTCTTTACCTAGGTCTGTTTCCATACCGTAGTTAGTGCCAGCAGCAAAGCCTAATGCGAACTTGTCGTTGTACTTATGAGAAACATAAAAGTTTGGGATTACTGCACTGTGCGCAAAATCGCTAGAATTTGACGAAGTCGATTGTCCCATCATGGACGTAGAAGTACCGTCGATATCGATGTTAGGGTCAACATAGATAGCACCAACAGAAACCTGAGTACCTTCTAGGTAAGTCAGCATGGCAGGGTTACGCCATTGTGCGTCTGCGCCGTCAGCCATTGCAGCTTCACCAGCGTATGCGCGGCCAAGGCCTGTTGCTGAGTATTCTGCTAGTTGAAAACCTGCCGCGTGAGTGACGGTAGAAGTCGAAAGTAGTCCAACTGCCACTGCAGCAGATAGAAGAGTCTTATTCATTTTCATTATTATGTTCGCTGAATCATAAGTATTTAGTGGCGTGATTCTACGTTTAGAGTCATTGCTTTAAAAATGAAATTCGAATAAAACAGTGTTTTAGGGATTTAATGAGTAAATGTGTTTAATTATTAGAGAAATAATCTAAATGTTTCTGCTGTGTTGCGAAGTTTGAGCGTACACTTGTAGTCATATATTGACCTTGCAGGCTACAGTTGTAAGCTTAAATTGATGTAGGTCAGTGGTTTAGGTAATAAAAAAGGGTCGCATTATGCGACCCTTTGGAGATTACTTATTAGCTTATATTAGAAGCTACGGCTGTACTGCAGACCCAGTAGGATTGCATCAGCATGTGTCGTACCAGTAATTGATGAAAGGTATTGTGGTTGACCTGGTGCACCAAAGAATGGGTTTTCAGTCTTCTCTTCTACGTCAACATCATCACCCATTAGGTAAGTGAAACCAAAGTCGATGTTCGACTTTTCGTCTAGGTGATATGTGAAGCCTGCAGAGAACCATTGACGATCTGAGTCTGGAACTGAAATTGAAGTTAGCTCATCCTGTGCGCTTGTGTCGTACATGTAACCCGCACGTAATGTCCAAGTTTGGTTTAGGTAGTATGTACCACCGATGGCATAGTGCATACCGTTTTGCCATTCGTAGTCATTCAATACGCCAGCATCTTTAGCTTCTAGCTTGTCAAAAGAGCTCCAGCCGATCCATTGAACAGAGTAGTGTACTGCAAATTTTGTATCTTCAATGCGGTGGTAACCAGAGAACTCAAGAAGATCTGGTAAAGGCATGTACAACGTGTCGTCTTTGTACTCAGTACCTAAGTAAGAGATATCGCCTTCAGCTTCTAGCTTCGGAGAGTAATGATAAGCTAGACCGAAACGGTTGTTCTTATCTAGCTCAAATACGGTACCTAAGTTAAAGCCTAGAGCCCAACCATCTGCATCGACATTTAAAGCATCGCCTTGCATGCCCAGAGGGTTTGGTCGCTGAAGCTCGCCTTTTCCGTAAATTAGGTCAAGGCCAGCACCAAAGCTCCATTGTTCGTTCAGACGGTATGAACCAGCAAGGCCAAAGTTAACACTTTGTACATCTGTTAGACCGCCATACTCGTTACCAGCGTAATCTGAAGAGAACTCAGTTTTAGTGCCGAAGTTAGAGTAAGCGTTGATACCCCATGCAAACTTGTCATTAACAGGAACAATAAGGTGGATGTTTGGAGCGATAGAAGTATCACCAGCATCATCGTAGTTTGCATTTGAAGACAAAGGAGAAGAAACTCCACCTGGATTGTAGCTAGCGTCTTTAACTTCAATCATAGAAGTGATGCTTTCAAAACCAAGAGATAGTTCAGTTTTGTCAAACAGTGCCATTGCCGCAGGGTTACGTGCCATTACTGACGCGTTATCTGCGATTACTGCATCACCAGCGAAAGCACGGCCGATACCGGTAGCTGATTGTGCGTTAAGTTGGAAACCTGCTGCCATCGCTTGCGAAGACGCCAGTGTAATTGTTACTGCTAAAAGAGACTTTTTAAACAGACGCGTGTTGTTGGTAGTCATTCATTTATTCCTTTATATATCCGCCTCTACAGGGCGATTGATTTGAGCAATTGCTCAATGGTGGCTGATCCTATTCGCAAGTATACGATATACAAATCCGACCATTGGAAATTTTGAGTGGAAAATTATGGAAATGACGCCTATCTGGCACGAAAATGGTGCGAAATGCTGTTTTTTAGAGTTTTAACTCTAGAGGTATTGGTGGGGTGAATGATTTTGCAGTTTATTTATAAATAAAGCCCAGCAATATCAGTAATATAATTGCTGGGCCTTTTGTGACGGGGCTTTAAGAGCGAATTAGCTCATTGGTTTGATCATTTTTGTCAGCTTTTCGGCGATTTTGGAAACATCCTCACCATTTTCACCCACAAGGATTAAGCTGCTGCCATCGACGGGGGTTACCGAGCCGGACATGCCTTTTTCATCAAAGTCGATAGGTTTGTCTGTCGGAATACCGGTTAAAAACAGTGTTACTTTGCCTTTTGCGCCTTGGAAGACCATATGTACTGCGTTAGATTTACCAAAGCCACAGTGGTTTAGGTAATAGACGTGGTAAGGGAAAGCATCATCAAACTGAAAAGCAAATGGATTCATTTTTGCATTGATCTGCTGCGATGTGACCTGTTCATCGATGTTACTAACAAAGCTCTTCTCATCAACAACATGCTTCATCGCCGTATCAACTAAACTAGCTTGCGCAGGTGAAACGAATGCATTTCCCCAATTCACTTGGCCAACTAATAAACCTGCAACGAATGCTACTGAGGCGGCCATTGCCATTGCTCGTCTCGCAAACGTTGGCCTTACTACTTTGCTTTCTTCGCTTGAGGTCTGATTGAACAGAATACGATCAGCAAGATCGTCTGGCACATCCACATTCATCGCAGAGTGGATCTGTTTATCAAGCGCTAGTACATCGTCTAAGAAGTTACTATTGGCTTCGCTATTCGCGGTCGCATCAACAATATCTTGTGTACGTTGTTTAGGTTCCGACAATACACGACGACGAAATTCCAAATCATCCATTATGTTGCCCCCTCTCTGCCTCTTCTGTATCCAACAGCTCTTTCAACTGATTTCGAGCTCTGAATAAACGTGTCATCACCGTGTTTTTGTTGAGATCGAGAATATCGGCAATCTCATCACCACTAAAACCACCAATCACTTGCAAGAAGAGAGGTTCACGGTAATCAATTTCAAGTTTCATGATCTGGGCTTGCAACCACTGGTGCTGATGGTGCGGGTCATCGCTGACACTAGCATCGTTACCGTGATCGTCGATATCAACCAGATCAAACTGTTTGCGTTCAAAACGTCGAGCGTTCTCGCGTCTCAAGATGGTAATCAGCCAAGATTTAGCGGCTTTTTCATCTTGAAGGCTATCGAGTGACTTCCATGCACGAAGGCAAGTTTCTTGAACTAAGTCTTCGGCAATGCTTTTGTCTTTGCATAACCAATAGGCGTAGCGAAACAGGTCACGATGATAGGCACGCACGAGTGCTTCGTATTTTCTTTGTTTGTCCATATCAGAGTTGACCGGACGCTTGGCTGTTTTCTTTCCAAACATTTTTATTATTGACACACGAGCCTCCATAATTGCTCTGCGTATAGCTGTCCTCTATACGTTGTGCTTCGTTTTTTATATTTTTAGAGCTAACGATCGGCAGGAAATCGTAAAATCACATTAAAATTGATCTACTTCAAAATCTAAGGCCTCGAACCCGTTATAGTACACCTTGTCGTCTAGTTAGTCATTCGTGGCTAGCATGTTGAGCAAGACGACACTTCCTTTTGAAGGCTGACTTTACTTTCTCCTAATCAGGAAACTGATTATTTCAATTGGCGCTAAGTTAATTGCTTTATATACATTCCGACCACACAGCTTTGTGTGGTTTTTTTTTGCCTCAAGAAAACCATTCCCTACACAGCGATAACAGTCTTTGCTTACAATAGTTTAGTCTCTTACGACAACCTTTCCCCCAAAAAGGTTCGCCTGAATGCGCAGTTATATTTTCAAACAGTGAGATACTCGTATCACGTTTATTTAAACGCTCGTTTGATTTAATTAACAACTTCTTTACAATGCTTCAGGTCAGACCTCTTAACTTTAAGGAGAAACCATGGGCAAACAGGAAGTCAAAACGCGTTCTGGAGAACGTGTTGCCGTTGTCGCTGGATTACGAACCCCATTTGCTCGTCAGAGCACAGAATTTAGCCAAGTGCCTGCGGTTGACCTAGGCAAAATGGTTGTGAGCGAAATGCTTGCAAGAACGGATGTCGATCCTGCGCTTATCGAACAAGTTGTGTTCGGCCAAGTAGTGCAAATGCCAGAAGCGCCGAACATTGCGCGTGAAATCGTGTTGGGCACAGGCATGAACATCAATACCGATGCCTACAGTGTCACACGAGCATGTGCGACCAGCTTCCAAGCGGCAGTTAACGTGACCGAAAGCATTATGGCTGGCACGATTGATATCGGTATTGCGGGCGGTGCGGACTCTTCTTCTGTATTGCCTATCGGTGTTTCGAAAAAGTTAGCGGCAAATCTATTAGCGCTGAGTAAAACGAAAACTATGGGTCAAAAGCTGAAAATTCTTAAAACACTTTCCGTAAAAGATTTGATGCCAGTACCACCTGCAGTTGCTGAATACTCGACCGGTTTATCCATGGGACAAACGGCTGAGCAAATGGCTAAGACGCATGGTATTACTCGCGAAGCTCAAGACGCACTTGCTCACCGTTCTCACTCTTTGGCTTCTCAGGCATGGAAAGAAGGCAAGATTAAAGACGAAGTGATGACTGCATTCCCGGCGCCTTACAAAAAGTATCTAGCGGAAGACAACAACATTCGCCACGACTCAACGGTTGAAGGTTACGCTAAGCTACGTCCTGCTTTTGATAGAAAGTACGGCAGTGTAACGGCAGCCAATGCTACGCCACTGACTGATGGCGGTGCAGCAGTGATGTTGATGCGCGAAGGTAAAGCGAAAGAACTAGGCTTAGAAGTGCTTGGTTATATTCGTGGTTATGCGTTCTCAGCGATTGGTGTTGAAACAGATATGTTGATGGGCCCGACTTACGCGACCTCACAAGTATTAAAGAACACCGGTTTAGAGTTGTCAGACCTTACACTGATCGAGATGCATGAAGCATTCGCTGCCCAAGTTTTGGCTAACGTTAAAATGTTCGCGAGCGATGAGTTTGCACAGAAGAATCTTGGCCGCGACAAAGCGATCGGTGAGATTGATATGGAGAAGTTCAACGTGCTGGGTAGCTCGATTGCTTACGGACATCCGTTTGCAGCGACTGGCGCGCGCATGATGACTCAAACATTACGTGAACTGAAACGTCGCGGTGGCGGCTTGGCATTGAACACAGCTTGTGCGGCTGGTGGTTTAGGTGCAGCAATGATCTTGGAGGTAGAATAATGTCTACGACTCTTGATGCAACAACAGAAAAAGAAACAGTCGCTCAACCAGATTCAACCTCTGCGACTGAATCAACCAAAAAGAAAGCGACAGCATTTACTCTCAATATCGATGAGCAAGATATTGCTTGGTTAGCGATTGATGTGCCAAACGAGAAAATGAACACGCTGCAAGCGGCTTTTGCTGAAGAAATGAAAGCCATTTTCGAGCAACTCAAAGAAAAGCAGAGCCGAGTTAAGGGCCTAATCGTTCATTCTCTTAAGCCAGATAACTTTATCGCTGGTGCTGATGTAAGAATGCTTGATGCGTGTAAAACGGCTGACGAAGCACAGTCTCTAGCTCGCCAAGGGCAGGAGATGTTCCAAACTCTGTCTGAACTACCGTATCCAGTAGTCGCAGCGATTCACGGCCCATGTTTAGGCGGTGGTTTAGAGCTCGCACTGGCGTGTGATTACCGCGTATGTACCGATTCAGATAAGACTCGTCTTGGTCTACCAGAAGTACAGTTAGGCTTACTACCAGGTTCTGGTGGTACACAGCGTCTACCTCGCCTTATCGGTTTGCTGCCTTCTCTTGACCTTATTCTTACAGGTAAACAACTGCGCTCTAAGAAAGCGAAATCGCTTGGTGTTGTGGATGCTTGCGTGCCTGAAACTATCCTGCTTGAAGTCGCTAAGAGCTTTGTTGAAAAGAATACGGGCAGTAAAAAAGGTAAGCGCCTTGCGTCGAAAAGCCAAGCGTCGACCAAAGAGAAGCTGATTTCACGTAACGGCCTTGGTCGCAAAGTGATTTTTGAACAAGCTTCTAAGAAGACCAATCAGAAAACACGCGGCAATTACCCAGCAGCAGATGCGATTCTAGACGTGATTCGTTATGGCCTTGAGAATGGCTTTGACAAAGGCCTTCAGTATGAAGCGAAGCGTTTCTCTGAACTGGTTATGACTTCTGAATCTAAAGCCCTTCGTTCGATTTTCTTTGCAACCACGGAAATGAAAAAAGAACACGGCGCAGACGCAGAACCAAAAGCGGTTAAGCGTGTTGGTGTGCTAGGCGGCGGTCTTATGGGTGCAGGCATCAGCCATGTCAGCGTTGCTAAAGCGAAAGTGCCTGTGCGTATTAAAGACGTATCAAATGAGGGTGTACTGAACGCGCTTAACTACAACTTTAAGTTATTCGATAAGCAGCGTAAGCGTCGTATTCTGAGCCGAGCGGGTCTTGAAAGTAAGATGCTTCAGCTATCTGGTGGTATCGACTTTACGAGTTTCAACCACACTGATGTAGTGATTGAAGCGGTATTTGAAGACCTCGACCTTAAGCAATCAATGGTTGCGGATATCGAAGCCAATGCCAAGCCAGAGACTATCTTTGCGACCAACACGTCTTCGCTGCCAATCCATAAGATTGCGGAGAAGGCGCAGCGACCAGAAAACGTGGTCGGTCTTCACTACTTCAGCCCAGCCGAAAAAATGCCGCTAGTAGAAGTTATCCCTCATGAAACTACGTCAGAAGAGACGATTTCTACGGTTGTTGCATTAGCGAAGAAGCAAGGTAAAACGCCGATTGTTGTGAAAGACACGGCTGGTTTTTATGTGAACCGTATTCTTGCTCCGTACATGAACGAAGCAGCGCATTTACTGCTAGCGAACGAGCCGATTGAAAAGCTCGACAGCACGTTATTGGACTTCGGTTTCCCGGTTGGTCCTATCACTTTATTAGATGAGGTGGGTGTTGATATCGGTGCGAAGATCATTCCGATTTTAGTGAATGAGCTTGGCGATCGTTTCCAAGGTCCTGATGTGTTCGATATTCTTTTGAATGACAATCGTAAAGGCCGCAAGAGTGGTAAAGGTTTCTACACTTACAAAGGCAAGAAGAAGGAAGTGGATAAGTCAGTTTACAAGCTGCTTAAGCTGCAACCAGATCCTAAGTTGAGCGATAACGATATCGCGATGCGCTGTGTGTTACCTATGCTAAACGAAGCGGTTCGTTGTCTAGACGACGGCATTATCCGCAGCCCTCGTGATGGTGATATCGGTGCGATTTTCGGTATCGGTTTCCCGCCATTCCTAGGTGGTCCGTTCCGTTATATGGATCAAATCGGCATTAAGTCACTGGTTGAGATGATGAACGATTTCGCTAAGAAGTACGGTGACCGTTTCGCGCCATGTGATGGCCTACTGACACGTGCTGGATTGGGTGAGTCTTTCTACAAGTAACTCTCTAACTCATTGATTAAGAAGCCCGTATCAAGCAATTGATGCGGGCTTTTCTGTTTTATGAACGAGTGTGAAAGGAATGAGATTCCCGACTCAGTCGTTCCTCCTTCTCGGGAATGATGATTGAGAGATAAAAAGTAAGTTATTGCGTTGATTAGAAAGGTGGTCAAACACACGTCAATCAAAACTACCGTCATCTCATAAAGCGACGAAGGAGCGTAATAGGAGATCTGCTTTTGGGCTGCATCCAATAAAAAAGGTTGATGCTTTCACATCAACCTTATGATTTTCATTCCAGCTTTATCAGCCTAGCTCAGTATCTTTCGGGCGTAACTGAAACTCATCAATAGAGCCAATTTCAACACCTGCTGACAGCTTCTCTTCCTCATTATGAGCATTACCGTGAGCATGCATAATCAGGCGATTTGCCGTGCGTGGTTTTAGCTGGCTAACCACAAAACGCATCATGTCTGAGCGAGTTAACCCCTTAAGGTCTTCCAATACGCGCTCTCTCTGGTTGAACTCAACATCCTTATTGCCTATCGCAACCCATAAGCGCTGAGCTCGCCCTCGCAAAGTTGTATCTGGTGTCGAAATCTGATTCCAGAGACCGCGCTTACTGCTGTGCCATTGATAGTCGTTAAGCTCCAACAGCACCATGTAAAAGGCATTGAGGAACTCATCTATTGAAGCTAACAAGTCAGCAGGGGCGGCATTCGGTGATTGCACATACAACACAATACCAGGGTGTCGGTTGAGCGGCATATTGACAGTACCGACCATGTAACCTAGCTGCTGCTTGGTTCGTATCTCATGGAAGAAAGTGGCCGACATCAAATGGTTTGCCAATGAATACAGCGCGATATTTTTAGGTGAAATATCAGGGCATTGGTAATAAACCACAATTGCTGAATCATCTTGGTTACACACCACTTCACGTTGGAAGCTGCCGTTTTCACCGAGCATGATGAGCGGACGCAGTGATTCTTCGTAAGCCTGATCTTGAACACGCAGTGCATCTTTTAGCGTTTCAGCCATCTTGTGTGCATCGGCTTTTTTCCAGTCGCCATACACAAACATCTCAACATGAAGTTCCGCCAAGATTGCTTGAACAAAAGAGGAGAGCTCATCGACCTCTATCGTTTCTAGGGCTTCAATTAACACGGAATAAGGCGGGTTATTTGGTTGAAGTATCCCAGTCATTGCATTAAACAACTGCGAAATAGGGCGATCTTGCGACGCGTTGTTCCAGTTTCTGAGCAATTGATGCTTGATGGTTTCGAAGCGTGTTGGACTAAAGTCGCGTGCTTGGAAACGTTCAAGAATCATATTGAGCAGTTGTGGCTGTTTCTCGCTAAACCCGGACAGAGTGAGCGTTACACCGCCCTGATGGGTGTACATGTTGTAGCCCATTCCGGCGATTTCAGCCTGATACGTATCTTTTTCGAGTGAGTCTAAGAACATCTCTACGCACAAGCGTGTTTTAACGATATTTCTTGGGCTAGCAACTGAGTGCGGGCTATCGATAGCAACATACACCACACCTTTTGGCACCCGGAATTGATGGTCTTGCAGATGCCATAGCTTAAAGCCATCGAGCTCTTCTAACAGTTGTGGGAACTTAGCGTCACCTTCGAGTTCAGTCGGGTCTAGATCGTAGCAAATAAACGGGTTTTTGCTTGGGAGTTCAAACTGCCAACCGGGGTTAATGCACGTAAAGCATTGAACTTGTTCAGCGCTAAAAGGTGTGACCGAGTAGGGCGTAAAGTACCACTTCGCTTCCCTGTCATACTCGAATCCCTGAGCAACAATGGTTGCCCGCATGTTGTCGACGGTTAAGTAAGGCAGCAAAGCACGCTGTAATTCGTCATCGAAATGCGACATTTTGTAATCGCCATACACCACATCTTGCTCTTGGTAGTGCTGCATGTTGATGACGAGGTGGCTGACGACATCAAGCGGTCTTGCTGGCTCTTGAAAGCGGAAAGCAGACTCTAAAACGGCGCGTTTTTCTAGGTAGCGCCACTCTTCTATGCCTTGTTGTTCGACTAACTTGATGTACTGAAATATCGCTTGGATGATGTTATCGGTTTTGGTTAAACCTTCTATGGTCAATGAGCAACTGACTGTGAAATCACGGTAGTTACTGCCACTCGCGCCACCACCTGCAGAGAGAGATGTTATCCAGCCTTTCTCTTTGAGTTGCATCATCAAACTGCCTTCACCTTCGTAACCTAAAAGGTGGGCAAAGAACGACAAAGGCTTAACGCCGTAGTGTTCGTCCATGCTTGGCATCGGGAAGGTTAAGATCAGTTTGCGCACTTCTTTAATCGGCTCAACGCGGACTTGTACACCCGTACTTAACTCGCCGACAATCGGAACTTCAACCTTTTTGCCTTGTAGGTTGTGATTGGTGATTGAGCTAAAGCGATCCTCAACCCAGCTTTGCATCTCATCTAACGACTGATTGCCAGACAGTGTCAGTGTCATCAAGTCAGCAGAGTATTGTTGCTGGTGGAAAGCTAAAATCTCTTGTCGAATCGTCTCGCCGTTTCTGTCGCCCAACGTATCGATATTACCGACAGAAAACTTCGAGAATGGGTGATTGTGATTCACCAGTTCTTTGGTAACTTGGTACAAGCGTCGTGAGTCGTCGTTGAGTTTCATCTTGTATTCGGAGTCAACGGCTTGGCGTTCTTTGTCTAACGCTTCTTCGTTGAAAAGGGGAGCGGTAAAAAATTGGCTGAAGCGATCAAGTGCGGTTTCAAAGGCATTCAATTCAACATCAAAAAAGAAGCAGGTGTGCTCTGTTCCTGTCCAAGCGTTGTTGCTACCGCCATGCTGGCTGATAAAACTTTGGAACTCTCCGACCTTTGGATACTTTTCAGTTCCCAAAAATAGCATATGCTCTAAGTAGTGAGCTAAACCCTCTCGGTCTGTAGGGTCATCAAAATGCCCCACATTGACGGCTAATGCGGCTGCTGCTTTTTGAGCATTTTGATCCTGAACTAACAGTACACGTAACCCGTTATTTAAGTTTATGTAGCGGTATTGATGTTCATCATTTGGGCTTAAGTGCACAGGAGCATCTCCAGAGAAGGTGGTTTTTAAATTATGTACCCGATGATTCGGCGTGCAAACCTTGTGATCATATTTTGGGATATGAAGTGCTTTTTGGCGATTTCTAAATCATTTTTATCGATTTTTATCAGTAATTTATTTTCTTTTAACAAGATTGTTAAGAAAGTCGAACTCTTTGGCAAGTGACTTGATATAATTATTTATATTGACTGCGGTTTCTCTGGATTGAGAGCCAAACCTAAGTAGCGTTTCGCTGATATATGGGATATATCGACTTTCGACATGTTACGAAGACAGGATTGAACATGAAAATATTCATTATGCGCCACGGTGAAGCAGAACATTTTGCCAACTCGGATGCAGAAAGAGCGTTGACCAAGCGCGGGAAAATGGCTTCTCTTGCCGTGGCACAAGCTGCAAATGAGCAGGGGATTAGTCAATTCGATAAAGTGCTGGTGAGCCCATATTTAAGGGCACAAGAAACGTGGTTAGAGATCTCTCAGGCGTTTTCTGGAAAGAAAGTAGAAACCTGTGATGATATTACGCCTTATGGAATGTCCGACGATGTGTTTGATTTGACCTTAGCAATGGCTGAAGTAGAAAAACTAGAGACCATTTTATTTGTTTCTCATTTACCTCTAGTGGGCTACCTAACTGCAGAGTTTGCAACAGGCATGGCGCCGCCTATGTTTCCCACTTCGGGCCTAGCGTGTATCGACTTCAACCTTGAGACACAAAAAGGTGAGTTGCTTTGGAACATCAATCCATAAGCTCGTTGAGCTCTGTTTGATGACAAAGTTGCAGACAATTAGAAAGGGCATCTCAATATGATTGGGATGCCCTTTGTTGTTTTTTGGTGAGAGAGAGTTTGTTAACCAGAATTACTTCTCAGGAACCGAAAGCAAGACTAACAGCGCGCCATTGCCGCCAAACTCTAACGGTGCTTGGTGGAAAGCCATCACGTCTGGGTGCTGTGCTAACCACAAAGGCACCTTCTGTTTAAGGATGTGTTTACCGATACCGTGTTGAACACAGGCACACGCCACGCTCTCTTTCACGCAGTGCGCAATCATCGCGCCAAGCTCACGTTTGGCTTCTTGTTGAGTCATACCATGCATATCGAGATACACGTCAGGCACGTAGACACCACGACGGAGGCGCTTGACCTCATATTTAGAGACATCATCACGCGCATAACGCGTCGGACCGTCTTCGCTAAGATGCGGAATGAACTCATCCGAGAAATAAAACTCGCTATCACTGGCTTGTCTTGCCGTTCGAGTAATTTCTTTTTGCTTGGCATTTCTTTTTGGCTGCTGGACTATGGTATCCTGTTGCAACTTTTTAACGCCCTTTACTGCATCGTTGAACAGGGCGAAATCGTCATCGAAGTCGGTGTCTTTTTTGCTCATCAGGTTATGAATTCTAATTAGAAACGTAATTAGCAGTATTGTAGCGCTTTTCGGAGACAATTTTGGATAAGATTTTTGTAGAAGAAGCGGTATCAGAACTACACACGCTTCAAGATGTGATTCGTTGGACTGTTAGCCGCTTTAACGCAGCGGGCCTATTTTATGGTCACGGCACTGATAACGCGTGGGATGAGGCAGTACAACTTATCTTACCTACTCTTTATCTGCCGATTGATGTTCCTTCGCATGTGATGAACTCTCGTCTAACGAGCAGCGAACGTCTACGTATTGTTGAGCGCGTAATCAAGCGTATTAATGATCGTACACCAACGGCTTACCTAACCAACAAAGCTTGGTTCTGTGGTCTTGAGTTCTTCGTTGATGAGCGCGTTCTTGTGCCTCGTTCTCCAATTGGTGAGCTGATCGAAGCTCAATTCCAACCTTGGTTAACTGAAGAGCCAACTCGCATCATGGATATGTGTACGGGTAGTGGTTGTATCGCTATTGCTTGTGCTCACGCATTCCCAGACGCTGAAGTAGATGCGATTGATATCTCTACTGACGCATTGCAAGTTGCAGAGCAGAACGTTCAAGATCACGGCAGGGAGCAGCAAGTGTTCCCAATCCGTTCAGATCTTTTCCGTGATTTGCCAAAAGAGAAATACAACCTGATCGTATCTAACCCACCTTACGTGGACGAAGAAGATATGAACAGCCTGCCAGATGAGTTTACTCACGAGCCAGAACTTGGCCTAGCAGCGGGTACAGACGGTCTGAAATTGGTTCGTCGCATCTTAGCTAATGCACCAGACTACCTAACTGACGACGGTATTCTTATCTGTGAAGTTGGTAACTCAATGGTTCATATGATGGATCAGTACCCAGAGATTCCATTCACTTGGATTGAATTCTCTAACGGTGGTCATGGCGTATTCATGATCACTCGTGAGCAGCTTGTTGCTTGCGCTGATGAGTTCTCTATCTACAAAGACTAGGTTTCAATTATTAGGTTAGTGCCCCTATCTTAGGGCTGTAAGCTTAGAACCTGACATCTAGTAAGACGTTCGATTTGAAACGTTTTTATTTAAACGCCATGCAGCAATGCATGGCGTTTTTTATTGCCTAGATTAAAGATGTTTGCATTTATATCGAAGACGTTAAGCGCAATATTTAGTTGATTAATATGAGGGCTTATTACATATTGGTGTTTAATATTTAGTCGTTTTAGTGAGTTAAGGAGGATTCACGATGAGCTTTGATACATGGATTTATTATTTATTAGCGGTGCTAATTTTAACGGCATCACCAGGCCCAAGTTCTTTATTGTGCATGACCAAAGGTGTGCAATCTGGCTTTAAATTATCGATATTTACTGCCTTGGGGAGCTTAACTGCGATTACTGGTATTTTAACTTTATCGTTTACCGGGCTAGGGGTAATTATTGCTTCGTCTGAAGTGGTATTTAATGTCATAAAATGGACTGGTGCAGCTTATCTGATCTTCCTCGGTTGGAAGTCTCTGCGCTCTAGCCAACAAGATTATGACAAGTTATCGGATCAACAAGGCGGTGCTCAATCTGTCAAAGAAAGCGCTGCGCAGCATTACTTAAGTGGCTTTATTGTTGGCGCGAGTAACCCCAAAGCTATCTTGTTTTTTACTGCACTTTTCCCACAGTTTATTGATCCCTCAATTGCGCTATTACCACAGTTTACCGTGTTTGCTTTTACCTTCGCAGTGATGGAATTGTCTTGGTTATTGGTGTATGCCTACTTGGGAGCGAAGTCGTCAAATTGGTTGTTTGCGAAAGGTCGAGCCAAGGTCTTTAATCGTGTCACTGGAGGTGTCTTTATTGGGGCTGGCGCACTGCTTTCGACGACCAGTCGAGCATAACTTTCTGTTTTATCAGAGAGGTGAATGGTTACAGAATATTCTTGATGCTGTCATAAAAGGTTAATATTAATGTGCTTGCTGCTTTTGGCGAAAAGCCGATATATTGTAGTTACACCATCACGTTCTCAAGGAGAGACATATGCAGCATCAAGAAATGATTCAACACAGTAACTTTGGCGTAATCAGTCGTACTTGGATTTTCTCTACCCTTTCTCTAGTGGGTATTCTTGCTCTAATGTAGTCAGCTTCATGGCTCTATAGTTTTAGTTTTTATTATGAAATCACTTGTTAAAAAGTCTTCAAAGTCAGAACTCTTTCTCTTATAAATGTGGCTTTTCTCATCAGGCTAGCCACTTAACTTTTTCTTAGTCATCTTCTTCTAGCAAGCATCCCCCAGTAATTTACTCCTAGTCACCACTTTCTTCTTGTGGAATGGTTTATCACCTTACCTCTATAAACAAGCGCCATCGCACTTCTGAAGTTGTTACGAAACTGTGATAATCTTAAGTTATCTTTTATCTACAGTGTATCTCTCATGTCTGTCTGGGATTCTATTTCATTTAACAATCGATTTACTGCATTACCTCGACTGTTCTATACCCCAATTCAACCTACACCGCTCAGCAATGTCCAATGGCTCGCATGGAATCATAAGCTTGCGGATGAACTCGGTTTTTTGTCATTTGATGATGCTTCCGAGGAATTGCTTGAAACGTTATCTGGCAATGTTGAACCTGAGCAGTTTTCGCCTGTAGCAATGAAATACGCAGGCCACCAGTTTGGTTCTTATAACCCGGATTTAGGTGATGGAAGAGGGCTGTTATTAGCTCAAATTGTCGCGAAAAGTGGCGAAACGTTCGATTTACACCTTAAAGGTGCCGGTAAAACGCCCTATTCACGTATGGGCGATGGACGCGCTGTTATTCGATCAACCGTTCGTGAGTACTTATGTAGCGAAGCGATGGCAGGGCTCAATATCCCAACCACTCGCGCGTTGGCTATGATGACCAGCGACACACCGGTATATCGAGAGAAGCAAGAGTGGGGCGCATTGTTGGTGCGTGCTGCCGAATCACACATCCGTTTCGGTCACTTTGAACATCTGTTTTATACCAATCAGTTGGCTGAGCATAAGTTGCTGGCCGATAAAGTCATTGAATGGCACTTCCCTGAGTGTCTCGATGAAGAGAAACCCTACGCTGCTATGTTTAATCAGATTGTTGACCGTACCGCGGAGATGATTGCGTTGTGGCAAGCGAATGGTTTTGCTCATGGCGTGATGAACACCGATAACATGTCGATCATCGGGCAAACTTTCGATTATGGCCCGTTCGCGTTTCTTGATGAATATGACCCAAGATTGATCTGTAATCACTCGGATTACCAAGGTCGTTATGCTTTTAACCAGCAGCCAAGAATAGGGCTTTGGAACCTGTCGGCACTGGCTCACTCACTTTCTCCGCTGGTGGATAAGGCCGACTTAGAGGCGGCTTTAGAGCAGTACGAACCGCAAATGAACGGTTACTTTAGTCAGATGATGCGTCGTAAGTTGGGGCTACTTTCGAAACAAGAAGGCGACAGTCGTTTGTTTGAATCTATGTTCGAGCTGATGTCGCAAAACAAAGTCGACTACCCAAGGTTCTTTAGAACGCTATCGAACCTAGACACCTTGTCGCCACAAGAAGTGATTGATCTGATAATTGATCGAGAGGCAGCAAAACTGTGGGTAGATAACTACTTACAACGCTGCGAATTGGAAGATAGCTCAGTGGTCGAGCGCTGCGAAAATATGAGACAGGTAAACCCGAAATACATCCTCAGAAACTACCTAGCTCAGCTAGCGATAGACAAAGCAGAGCGCGGTGATAGCAGCGATATTGACGCTTTGATGGTGGTACTGGCAGACCCTTATGCGGAACACCCGGATTATGAATACCTTGCGGCTCTACCTCCTGAGTGGGGTAAAGCCATGGAGATCAGCTGCTCTTCATAACCAACCAATAGCGGATTAAGCCCTAAAGATTCAGATAGAGGTCACTAAGTTGTGATCTTTATCTGTTTGTTCTTCTAACTTTACAAACATGTCAATAATCAAACAATCGGCCAGCCTATACACTATGTGAATAAGTTGTAAATTTAATAGGTTTGGGCGATGCCAACAAATACTCGAATTCTCGTGGTGGATGATGATCAAGAAATCCGCGAGCTGCTGGAAGAGTACCTCACAAAATCTGGTTTCGATGTTTCTTCTGTGGGAGATGGTGTTGAACTAGAAGCTCATCTGCAAAACCAAGGTTATCCAGATCTGATTCTGCTTGATGTGATGCTACCCGGTGACGATGGTTTTACCTTGTGTCAACGCGTCCGTAAGCAATCGAATGTGCCTATCATCATGCTGACTGCCGTATCGGATGAAACCGACCAAATTATCGGCTTAGAAATTGGTGCTGATGATTACATTGCCAAGCCGTTTAGCCCTCGTCAGTTAATGGCGCGTATCAAAGCGTTGTTGCGCCGCGTTCAAGTGGTGGATGACAAGACAAGTGATGCATTGCCAAAACAGATTGTTTTTGGTGATTGGACGCTTGATACGTTAGCGCATCGAATTTCCCACAATGAAAACTCGGAAGAGATGGATTTGTCGGGCAGTGATTTTTCTCTGTTGATGTTGTTCTTAACTCGCCCTAACGAAGTTCTCGACCGTGACACTATCTCATTCGCGACCAGAGGCCGTGAAGCGTTGCCTTTTGAGCGAGGCATTGATGTGCAGCTTAGTCGTCTGAGAAGCCGATTGGGCGACAGTGGCAAGTATCCTCACTACATCAAAACCATGCGCGGTAATGGCTATATCCTCGCTGTGCCTGTTCAGTATGAACACTGATAATCAAGTGATGTTAATGAGCACCTCGGCAATGAAGTATTTCCTATGAACGGGTTGAGTCGGTTAAAGCCAAACTCTTTGGTTGCCAGAACATTGTTACTGACCTTGTTAGCTGTGGTGATAGCTCAAGGTATCGCAACGTCTATTTGGTATAGCGAATCCAAACACAAAGAACTGGAGGGGATTCGTTCTGCCTCTTCAAGCATGGCCAATATGTTTGCCTCGACGGTGACTTTCTTCCAGTCTCTGCCCGTTAAATATCGCCATATCGTGTTGGATCAAATCCGTAATATGGGCGGTACGCGCTTCTTCGTTTCTTTCAATAAAGAGGCGTTGATTGTCGAACCGATCCCTGATACCCGTTTAAAAACCGCCTCGATTGAAGCGATAGAAAGTGTTTTGAGTAGCAAGCTCAATAAAGTCGAATCAGTGCGGGTTGATTTCTCTCGCCCTGAACATCTTCGTTTGCTTAAAAATGACATCTACTTGAGCGATCTCCCACGATCGTGGGCACATCATACTTTAACCTTAGAACCTCTTAACCCTCCTATTCTGGTTGTTCAGATAGAATTAGCCAGTCATGAATGGGTGTATATCGCCGCGTTGTTGCCTGCGCCTTACGTCAAACTCGACGATACGATTCTCGGCAGAGAACAGGTGATCTTCTTAGTTTCCTCGACCCTCATTCTTTTGGTTTTGACTTACTTGATGATTCGTCGGCAAGTACGCCCTCTTAAAAAATTAGCAAGAGCGGCCAATGAGATGAGTATGGATATTCAGCAGCCGCCACTTAACGAAGAGGGGGCTACTGAGCTGGTGACGGCGACCCGAGCGTTTAATCGAATGCAGCAACGGATTCGTCGCTATGTTGCCGACCGTGAGCACCTTTTCTCTGCAATCTCACATGATTTAAAGACACCAATAACACGGCTTAGACTACGAGCCGAGCTATTGGAAAGCGAAGTAAAGAAAGACAAGTTCAATAAGGATTTGGATGAGCTTGAGATGATGGTTAAGGGCGCTTTACAAGCGGTAAGAGATACCGACCTTCACGAAAACAACGCCATTATCGACCTCAATGAGATGATGCTCTCCGTGATTGAACTGCACAACCAACATCAAACCTTGGTTGAGTTTGAGCCCATTGTGGTTGACCCGTTAGTCGCCAAACCATTAGCCATTAAACGTGTGCTGACCAATCTTATCGACAACGCTGTGAAATATGGGACATCAGCTGAAGTCGATATTAACAGTGATTCGGTGTGGGTTATCGTGACTATTCAAGATCACGGAAAAGGTATTCCTGAAGACAAGTTAGAGTTGGTGTTTGAACCTTACTTCAGGCTCGCCACTGACGACCAAGGACACGGTTTAGGGCTTGGAATCTGTCGAAACATCCTACACGGACACGGCGGAGATCTCATTATTCGTAACTCCCCTCAAGGCGGCTTAGAAGCTAAAGTCTATATTCCACGCGGCCTAGAAGTTTAATGTAACAATTGTGTTACATTGAGCTTACCTTTTGTTTCAATCTTACAAATCAGAATAAGTAGACTCTGTATTGAACCGGACGTCGAGTCCGCTAAAACATGGAAGATAATAATGAAAATCAATAAAACCCTACTTACTCTATCTCTTCTTGCTGCCTCAACATTTTCTCAAGCTGGTGAAGTGGAAGTGCTTCACTGGTGGACTGCCGGTGGCGAAGCGAAATCCGCAGCTGTACTGAAAGAGATGATTGAAGAACAAGGCCATACTTGGAAAGATTTCGCTGTTGCTGGTGGCGGCGGTGAAAGTGCGATGACTGTTTTGAAAACTCGAGCAGTGTCGGGCAATCCTCCATCTGCGGCGCAGATTAAAGGTCATGATATTCAAGAGTGGGGTGGTTTAGGTTTTCTAACGTCTCTCGATGCAACTGCGAAACAAGAAAAATGGGATGAGCTACTGCCAGAAGTGGTCACTAAAGTGATGAAGTGGGATGGCGAATATGTCGCAGTTCCTGTCAACGTTCACCGTGTTAACTGGCTTTGGGCTAACCCTGTTGTTTTAGAAAAATCAGGCGTGACGGTTCCAACTACGTTAGATGAGTTCTTTGTTGCCGCAGACAAGATTAAAGCGGCTGGCTTCATTCCACTGGCTCACGGTGGTCAACCTTGGCAAGACGCTACGGTATTCGAAGCTGTAGCACTTGATGTACTAGGCAGTGAAGATTACAACAAAGCGTTCGTTGATCTGGATATGGACGTGTTATCTGGCGACAAAATGGTGGAAGTGTTCACCAAGTTCAAAAAGATGCGTGATTACATCGACAGCAACTCTCCGGGTCGTGATTGGAACGTAGCAACTTCGATGGTTATCAATGGCGAAGCGGCAATGCAGATCATGGGTGACTGGGCGAAAGGTGAATTTACTGCGGCAGGCAAAGTACCGGGTAAAGATTACATCTGTGCACCAGCACCGGGCACTGATGGCCAATTCACTTTCAACATCGATAGCTTTGCGTTCTTTGATCTGAGTGACAAAGAGAACCAAAAAGCGCAGCAAGACCTAGCGAAAACCATTCTTACCAAAGATTTCCAAGAAGTCTTTAACCTTAACAAGGGTTCTATCCCTGTACGTCTAGATATGGACATGTCTAAGTTCGACCAATGTGCGTTGGATTCAATGGCAACCTTCAAAGCGAGTGCGAAATCTGGCGATCTTGTTCCGAGTATGGCTCACGGCCTAGCGACAACAAGCTACGCTCAAGGCGCGATTTACGACGTGGTAACCAACTTCTTCAACGAAAAAGATGCCGATCCAAAACAAGCGGCGGCTAAGTTAGCGAAAGCTGTGAAAGCGGCTATCTAATATAACTTGATAAGCGACACACAACGCACGTGAGTGACGGGTTGTGTTGCTTTACCAAACCCCCAGGGTGGGTAGGCTCGTAGGGAGCCTATCTACTCTTCACTCCCAATTCTGATATGCGTGATGCTGATGTGGTGCCGAAAGGTAAGCCATTGGCTCGATTGTGCAACAAGGATAAGTTATGGAGCATGTTTTGACTGAGTCGACTCCAAAACCCACAAGGAGCCAGCCTGCGCCCAAGCCTAGCTTTGCTGACAGGTTGCAACATTGGTTACCCAAGATTGTACTGGCGCCGACCGCGTTAGTGACCGTGGTGTGTATCTACGGCTATATATTCTGGACGGCGGCGCTGTCGTTTACGAATTCTCGATTTTTACCGAGCTTCAACTTTGTTGGTTTAGCTCAATATGAAAAGCTGATGGACAACGATCGCTGGATCACCTCAATCACCAACCTCGGTGTGTTTGGTTTTCTGTTCATGGCGATTGCTATCTTGTTGGGTGTGGGTTTGGCGGTATTGCTTGACCAGAACATCCGTCAAGAAGGCGCGATTCGTACTATCTATCTCTACCCAATGGCGTTGTCATTCATCGTGACAGGTACGGCGTGGAAATGGATTCTTAATCCAGGTCTTGGTATTGAAAAGCTGATGCAAGATTGGGGATTCAGTGACTTCAAATTTGATTGGCTAGTCGACTCTGAAATGTCGGTGTATACCTTGGTTATCGCGGCACTTTGGCAGTCTTCAGGGTTTGTGATGGCGATGTTCTTAGCCGGTCTGCGTGGCATCGATTCTTCAATCATCAAAGCGGCTCAAATCGATGGGGCAAGCTTACCCACTATCTATCTCAAAATCATTTTACCTTGCTTGCGTCCTGTGGTTTTCAGTGCGGTGATCATCACCTCACACATTGCGATTAAGAGTTTCGACCTTGTGACCGCGATGACAGCGGGTGGCCCAGGTTATTCATCGGATCTTCCTGCGCTATTCATGTACGCACACTCATTTACGCGTGGACAAATCGGCCTTGGTGCTGCCAGTGCCATGATGATGCTTGCTGGTATCTTAGCGATTCTCGTGCCTTATCTTTACTCTGAACTTAGGGAGAAAAAGTCATGATGAATAACATCAATTTTGCTCGAATCTTTATTTATTCAGCACTGCTTTTCTTCTGCTTGGTGTATCTAATGCCATTGTTTGTCATGGCGCTGACCTCATTCAAAACTCTGCCAGACATTAAGGCAGGTAACTTGATGAGCTTACCGAAAGAGTGGGTGTTTGATGCTTGGTATAAAGCGTGGGACACCGCCTGTACGGGCGTGAAATGTGAAGGCATCAAAGGCTACTTCTGGAACTCGTTCCAAATGGTGATTCCTGCGGTTGCGATTTCAACATTGCTCGGTGCATTCAATGGTTATGTAGTGACGAAATGGCAATTCCGAGGCTCGAATCTGTTCTTCAGCTTACTGTTGTTTGGTTGCTTCATTCCGTTCCAAGTGGTGCTACTACCAATGGCAACCATGCTCGGCAAGATGGGGCTAGCGAACACAACCATCGGCTTGGTGATTGTGCACGTTATCTACGGCATGGCGTTTACAACTCTGTTTTTCCGTAACTTCTACATCTCGATTCCGGATGAATTGATCAAAGCAGCAAAACTGGATGGTGCAGGCTTCTTTACCATTTTCTTCAAGATCTTATTACCGATCTCTACGCCTATCATCATGGTGACGGTGATCTGGCAGTTCACCGCAATCTGGAACGATTTCTTGTTCGGGGTGGTGTATTCCGGCTCAGAGACTCAGCCAATCACCGTAGCATTAAATAACTTAGTCAACACCAGCACGGGCGTTAAAGAATACAACGTTGATATGGCTGCCGCGATCATCGCCGCGCTGCCAACGCTGTTGGTGTATGTCTTCGCAGGAAAATATTTTGTTCGTGGCCTAACGGCAGGATCAGTAAAAGGATAATTACCCATGGCAACATTAGATTTAAAACAGATCCGTAAAACCTATCGCAACGCGGACAACGAAACGTTAAAGGGCATCGACATCAGTATCGATTCGGGGGAGTTCTTGATACTTGTCGGCCCTTCGGGGTGTGGAAAATCCACCCTAATGAACACCATTGCTGGGCTAGAAAATATTAGCTCGGGTGAAATCGTGATTGATGGTGTTGACGTGGCCCAGGTTGAACCTAAAGACCGCGACATCGCGATGGTATTCCAGTCGTACGCACTTTACCCAAACATGACGGTACGCGGCAATATCGCCTTCGGCTTGAAGATCCGCAAGATGCCACAAGACGAAATCGACGCAGAAGTGAATCGCGTCGCTGAAATGCTGCAAATTGAGCAACTGCTTGATCGTAAACCATCACAGCTATCTGGTGGTCAGCGCCAGCGTGTCGCGATGGGACGTGCACTAGCGCGTCGTCCTAAGTTGTACCTGTTCGATGAACCGCTTTCTAACTTGGATGCCAAGCTGCGTGTTGAAATGCGTCATCAGATTAAACGCCTTCACCAAAAGCTTAACACCACCATTGTTTACGTCACCCATGACCAAATAGAGGCGATGACCTTGGCGGATCGTATTGCGGTGATGAAAGATGGTGAACTGCAGCAACTCGGTACGCCGCAAGAGATCTACACCAAGCCAAACAATATGTTTGTCGCGGGCTTTATGGGTTCACCATCAATGAACTTCATTAAGACCATGGTGGATTTGGATGATGATCAGAATCCGATCATCAAAGTAACGGGTACGTCTGAGCAAGAGCACCACATTCGATTACCACAAAGCATGCGTGAACAAGATGGCAAAGAAGTGGTGATTGGCCTGCGCCCTGAACATATTACCGAGCAGGAAAGTGAAGATGTGTCGGCAACGACCAAGCTAGACTTGCAGTTAGAAGTGCTAGAACCAACAGGGCCAGATACGATTGCGATGGTGAAAGTGAACGACCAAGAAGTGGCATGTCGCTTGTCGCCAGAATTTGAAGTGTCAGTTGGGCAAATGGCGCCGCTGCATTTTGACTTATCAAAGGCGGTATTCTTTGATGCTCAGACTGAAGCGAGAATTGATTTTTAGTTTTTGAGACAGTAGCTCAATGAGAGTCTAAGCTTAAGCAAAGGCAGTATCACTAATTACTAATAAGTAACGTGATGCTGTCTTTTTTGTTGTTTTAGCCTGTTTTATTTCCTCAAGAAAACAGAGGGATAAACGAGATAAATGGATTAACTGCAATAATATCGCCAAATAGCCTCCGTTAGCTCTATAAAGCTGACCGAGAACAGCGTAGGATCGCGCTACTTTAGACCAAATACTAGGTTGCACTTTGGTGCATAAACAGAAGAATACATGAAACTAACAGCAAAACCCTCAGCTAGTAACGCTTTACTTATTTCTATTACGACACCGGACTTCAAAGGTGACGAAGCAAAAGAGTCTCTTGCCGAACTTGCTCGCTTAGTAACAACCCTAGGGTTTAAAGTGGTCGGTACTCAATCGCAGCACCACAGTTCAACTCAACGACAAAACGTGTTGGGTGCTGGTAAGCTTGCGGAAATTGCACACCTAACCGGCTACCAAGGTTCGATTGAAGAAGCAGAAGATGAAGACTTCCTTGATGAATCTGGTCTGTTTGATTCAGAAATCGACGAGCTAGATTTTGATGATCTTCCAACGGGCGACTTTCAATACGGCGCTGCTGATGTTGTGGTATTCGACTGTGATTTGAGCCCGTCTCAACTGCGTAATGTCGAATCTCACCTAGGTGTCGAAGTTTTTGACCGTACAGGCATCATCATTGAGATCTTCAGTCGCCACGCTCGTACTCGTACTGCTCGTCTGCAAGTTGATATCGCTCGTCTAAACTATTTAGTGCCACGACTTCGTGAAACGGCTGAGGGTGACAAAGAGCGCCAGATGGGTCAGGGCGCTGGTGAAACTTCACTAGAGCTAGACCGTCGTAACGTACGTGACCAAATTGCTGCGCTTAAGCGTGAGCTAGTAAGCGTACAAGATGAAATGAAGACCCGACGCACAAGGCGCGCGGAGCTTTTCACTGTTGCTTTAGTTGGCTACACCAATGCCGGTAAGTCTTCGATGATGCGTGCAATGACCGCAACCGAAGTGGTGGGTGAAGATAAACTGTTCGCAACGCTAGACACCACGGTTCGTGCGCTTCAACCAATTACTCAGCCGCGTATTCTGGTTTCAGATACAGTAGGTTTCATCAAGAAACTGCCACACGATTTGGTTGCTTCGTTCCACTCTACGCTAGCAGAAGCGCATGATGCTTCATTGCTGCTTTATGTCGTTGATGCTTCTGACGTTTCATTCCGCGCACAACTTGATGTGGTACACGACGTATTGGCACAAGTGGGCGTTGAAGGTAGCGAAAAACTATTGGTGCTGAATAAGTGCGATAGATTGACGGAAGAACAGCAGTTAGAGCTGATCGAAGAATTCCCAGATGCGATGCTAACGTCGACTCGTGATCCGTTAGATATCACTAAACTGCACAAGTACATCGTTGGTGTTGCTGAAGAAGGCATGATCGAAGAAGAGATCACTATCCCTTATTCTGGCCAAGGCATAATTGGTGAGATTCGCTCAAACATGAGTGTGGTGAAGGAAGAGTACGACTACGAGTGTATTAAATTGACCGTTCGCTCAAGCGCGATTGATTTGGCACGCTTGAAAAAGCGTATGCAGAAATCTTAATCTTTTAGCTAGCTTAAGAAGAATGACCAAAAGAAAAGCGACCTAAGTGGTCGCTTTTTTCGTTTTTGGAGCCTAGCTAATTTTAGTTTAGCTGACTAATGAGTCACTTACGCCATTCTTTGAGTTGGCTTCCAGCGTGCCAGTTCTGGTTCAAGCTTGATACCTTGCGAAGTCAGTAGGTTAACACGTGCTAAGTAAGCCGCACCGTGCATCAGGTGCTTGGCTAGGTCTACTGCATTACGTTGTTGGTAATCATCTAGGTAGCTGTCTTTTGCCCATGCGTTGAATGCGCCAAGTGCAGGGCCTGCCCATACTTGATAATCCATTTCACGGCCTTGTTCGCCTGTGTTTGACCAACGGCTAGAAAGACCCAAGTACCAGCGGAAAATCAACGCCATTTTACGTTTCGGGTTGCCTTCAGCACGTTCGATCTGTTTAGGGTCGCGCTCGTTAAAGTGCGCCACAGTACCAGCCCAAATATCATCCAGTGTTGAACGGAATACTTGCTTCTCTAGCTTTTGACGCTCTTCAACTGGAATCGCTTCAATCGAGTCGTAACGTGTGTAGATCTCGTACAGCTTGTTCGCACGCATTGGGAATAAGGTACCGCGCTTAACCACTTGCAGTTTCACTCCCATTTCGAACATGTCTGCCGCCGGGGCCATAGTCACGTCAGCCATTTCGGTTGTCGAAAGTAGCTTACGTGTGTGTTCGCTCGCGCCAGCCTCAACACACGCTTGGTTGATTGAACCGGTAACAATGTAAGCCGCGCCCATGTTAAACGTCGCTAGAGCAGCGTCAGGCGTACCTACGCCACCACCACAACCGACACGTAGCGGTGTTTTGAATTGGTACTGAGCTTGGATTTGCTCTTTCAGTGCAAGAATCGTTGGTAGTAGGGTTACTAGCGGACGATTATCGGTGTGACCACCAGAGTCAGCTTCTGCAGTAATGTCATCAGCCATAGGAACTAGCTGTGCCAGTTCCATCTGTTCTGCTGTGATTCGACCTTCATTAACTAGAGCTTGCAGCATTTTCACAGGAGCAGGTTGCATGAACTTGCTTGCGACTTCAGTACGGCTCACTTTTGCGATGACTTTGTTGCCGATCTGGATTTCACCTTGTGCATCACGGCTAAGGCCAGCAGCACGATAGTGAACAATTTGCGGTGTTAAACCTAAGAAGGCTGAAGCCTCAACCGTTTTCACTTTGTGCTTCAAAAACAGCTCTACACTGCCGCGCTCTAGTGCAGGTTCACTTGGGCTGTGAATCAGGTTAAACGCGTAAGGGCCGTTTGGTAGCGCTGCTTGAATACGGTTGATCGCTTGCTCAACGCGAGACGGGATTAAGCCTGCCGCGCCAAATGAACAAAGAATGCCTGCCTGACCAAGCGCAATTACAAGCTCTTCAGATGAAATGCCATTTGCCATTGCGCCAGCATAGTAAGCGTATTTCACGCCATGACAGCGACGAAAATCTTCGTCGCCTAGGCTTTGTGTACCAAGAGCTGGAGCAAAGGCGCTGACAGGTTGGCTGTTCGCAGAGCTTGCTGAATCGCCCGATGCAATCTCAGCTTGTTGGCTTACACCTAAGCCTTTTTCTGGGTGGTTCACTACGTAACAAGCAAGGCTTAAGTCTTTTAAGATGGTCGACATTGCTGCGTTATCGAAATGGGTAGTGCTCCCTTCAATCTGCCAAGGCCACGGAGATAGCTTTTCGTTATTAAGTGTAGTTTGAGTTGTCATACTAAATTCTTTCCTAATTCTTTGTCTCTAATGGCGGCTTATGCTTCTTCGATACAAATCGCGATGTCTTTCACTTCGTAAATACGCAGACCATCTTTGCTCAGGTTTGCGTCGCCAACGATGATGCGTTTGCCGTCTTCGTCTTTAACCGCAGTGATATGTACATCCAGAGACATCTGTTTGTTCAGAGGGTTAATCTGACCACGGTATTTCCATTTCACTTCAGATTGGATTTGACCGAACTTTGGATTGCGGAAGTCAGCGCCAAGATCTTTGTTTAGCGCATAGGTTTGCATCAGCTCGATGATCGCTTCGACACCTAGAGAACCTGGCATTACAGGATCTTGATGGAAGTGGAATTGGAAGAACCAATCACTTGGGTCAATCGTACGCTCAGCGTATAGGTAACCAAGGCCGTCTTTACCACCATCGCTGGTGATCTGTACAGTATCGATAAAGTTCAAGCGACCGCCAGCCAATTTGTAATGCTCTTGCACTTCACCAGTAGACGAGACAGGTGCAGTGAAGTAACGAGTCGTTTTGTCTAACAGGTTGATGTTTACATCTGGCGTGCGGTTGTTATCAACGTGCCAAGGATGAGTCACCTTACCGTTGTCCAAACCCAGTTGGTCTTTCAGTGCTGCGCCTTTGAAGTAACCAAATACCGCTGTACCTTCGTAGAATGGCACGCCGTCAGTGCTCAGTTCGAAGCTAAAGCTCTGTACGATGTTTGTACCCATCATTACGGTTGAAAGCAGGCGAGAATCGTTGGTGATCGTTTTGCCACGCAAGTCGACGTTACGCAGCATTTTGCCGCTGCCGTCTAGGTTACGGAAAAACAGTTCTTCACCTGGGAAGCCTAGTGTGGTGCCCATGTAGCCAGAGATGAAGCCGTTTGGCTGCAGTGAAATCTCCATCAACACCGAGTAAGGCATCAAGGTATGGTGGCTGTTTTCATCAAAGTACCATGCATTTTCTGGCACTTCGTATTCAGCGATACACGATGACGGTTTCTTGAAGTCGCCACGCTTGCCGTCGATCTCAACGACACGAGTGGTTAACTGCAAGTCGCCACACGGAGTACGTGGTGGAATCATCCCACGGTAGATAGAGAAATCAGGGCCGAAACATTTTTCGATGTCGCCAGTCGCGAATTCGAACATGTGGTATGGCGTGAATGGAACCGTATCGGGTGTGCGGTTCGGGTAATCAGGCGTTACCGGAGCTTCAACATGTTGAAGAGGAATCACGCCTTTATTTGGCGCTGTTTCTAGGTCTTCAATTTGCGCCATCAACGGCGCATTTGCTGAAGCCTGCTGATTAATGGCGGGTGTATGGCCCAAGTTTTCGATAACAGGGGTCGCGACAGCTGTTTCTAAAGAAGGCAGGTAACGAGTACATTCGTCATCTTCTTTGATCATCACACCCAAGTTTTGGAAATCAACAATCACTTTGCCATTCAGTAAAATATCGATGTTAGCTTTCGCGTATGGGCGAGGGCTTAGACCAATCTCGGTCACTTCCATGCGGTAAGTCAGTTCTGCCGATTGTGGTAGAACTTGACCACGACAGCGTACTTGTTGAGGGGCATTTTCAAGCGGTTGGAAACGACCATTTTGAACAAGCGTGTGCATGCCAAGGTGCATCATGAAGAATTGCAGCAGTTGACCACAACCTTCTGCCATCAAAGAGCCAGCCATTACTGAGTCATCTTTGAAGTGACAAGGGAAGTACCAGTGCTCAGGCTCTAGCTGTTTGTGACCTTCAATCAGACCAAGTCCCCATGTGCCACCTTGCGGTTCAACACGGCTAACCTTTTCGATCATCATGAACTTCTCTGCGCTGAAGCACAAAGAAGGCTGGTGGCGATCAGATTGGTGAGTCGGGCCAAAACACTCTGCAATGTTTGCAGTCAGTAGGTGGCGCAGTTCTTGGTGGTTAAACTGGGTTTTAGGGCAGTGCAACATAGGGTCGAAACGTTGCTTAGTGGCAAGTTTACGAGCCTTGATTTCATCTTCAGTGTGAATCACGCCCTTGCCATCGGCTAGCTCTTCATCAGTGAAGAAGCCCGCACAGCCGTTATCCATTTTCAGGATCATCTTGTCGCCAACGAAACATTCGTACGAGAAGAAGAACAGTAGCGTGTCGCCATTGCGAGCAAAGCTGTTGATTGAGATGTCGTAACGCAGCGTATCGCCACCACGAGGCAAGTCGCCAAGGAAGGTCAGTGTACAATCAAGCAGGCGATAAACACGCTTGCCTTTGTTTTCGAAATCAATGCCTAAGTAGCTGATCAGCATTAGGTCACACTGACCAGATTCTACCGCTACAGCCCAAGGGATTTGACCATCAACAAGATACGGCGCATCAACTGGGATGTCGTATTCGGTAGTCATGGTACTTGGCTTGTATTCGTTCACTGTCGCGTTGAGCTTGGTTACACGAGATACCAATAGGTAGTCTGTGGTTGGTAGGCGAACGCGGCGCGAGTAGCTATCGATGATCGCGTAGTCAGGGCCAAATACATTGGCGATGTCGCCTTCAGCGTATTCAACCAGATCATCGTAATCCCAGATACATGGTTTACGGATAGGTTTTACTGGTGCTGGTGTCGCAAGTGCGTTTACTGGCGCTGACTGAACCTGAGCTGGTTGAGCTTGAACAGGCTGAGTTGGCGTTTGTTGACCATTCGTTTGTTGAATAAGGGCTGAGCTATCTAAACCAGACGTAATTGCGTTTAACTGTGCTTTTAATAGCGCATCAGCCATCTGCATGCCTTGGGCTCGAGTGTGCAGGAATGCTTTGTGTACCTGTTGAGCTGCTTGCTGATTTTGAGCAAAAGCTTGGTTGTGTGGTGTTACAGACGGCTGTGATGCTGCATCCGTATTAGCGTCGATATTTGATACGCCATTTTTAGCGGATAGGACATGAGTCATATTGCTGTGGTTACCTGTTAGCTGACTGTGGCGAGTTGGCGCCAGAGTAGGGGATACTGATGTAGGAGTTTCGATGACTGGCTCTACCGCGTTCTGCGCTAATGCCTTCTTCTCTAACTCTTTTTGCGCAAGGGCTGCTTTGATGTTTGCTGTCGTTGGAATCGACGCCACTTTTGCTGCTTGTTTGCCAGAAGCTTTCTGCTGAATCGTTGCCAAGTTAGTCACTGGGGTTTGGGCAATATGTTGATAGATATCGCGACCACCAAGAGTCACTTGCTTAACCAATTGACGTTTAGCATCGCTCGCCAGTTCATTGCTTAAACGAACGGAAAGTGACTGAGATTCAACACTCGACTGGCTTAGTAGCAGCTGTGAACATTGTCCTTCGCTGATGTTGGCAACAATCGCGCTCTTAGAGCTGATATTTGGATTCAGAGACTCAAGGTTCAGGTTGAGGAGACCGTGTAGCAGGCTTGCCATGCCAGAAGCTGCAGAGCAGTGACCAACACGTTGGCTCGCTTGAGTGGTCTTGGTAACTTCTAAGTTGAGAGATACAAGCTCGTGTGACAAAGACTCAGGTGCATGGTTAAGCTCAAGCAGAGAAACATCGTTTGAGCTCATACCGACTTGAGTCAGTAACTCATCAGCAACGGCGTTGCTACGCTCGCTTGAACCAAAGGCCAATGCATTGATGCTGCCGTAAGCCGTATCTTGGTTTCCGGTGGCTCGACTCTCTTCAACAAGAACGATTGCACCAGCGCCTTCACCGACATTCCAACTGCCGTCTTGCGGTTGTCCGAATTTAGGATCAAGTGACACTGGGCTCACGCTGTTCTTCAGAATCACATGTTCTGCGCTGCCGCTAAGGTCAACGGCTGCAATCACGACTGCATCCATGGATTCTTGCGACATTAGGTTTTGTGCGACATCGATACAACGAGCAACCGACTGTTCAGCGGCTGAAATCGTAAAGGCAGGGCCGTTAAAGTCCCACAATGAAGAGATGCGCGAAGCCATGATATTACCGATGAAACTGGTGTACTGGTTCAGCTTGGCTGCGTCCATCACACTGTCCATCGCAATGGTTTCTAGCGCTTGGTATTCGTCTTGTGTCAGCTCAATCCCCATGTTGGTAAAGCTGTCAGCCAATTGGCTATGCAGGTTTACGCGTCCACGGAATTGGTGCATCTCAAGCTCTGTTTCCATAGCGACGAGTACTGCTACCTTTTGGCCAGCTACAAGCTTGGCATCTTTGATGGCTTCGTCTGCAACTTTCATCAGTAGCAACTGCTGAGAGATCAAACGGTCATCTTCATTAGGCGGCACTTTGAAGCGTAGGAAATCGAGGTCGAATTGATCGATGTACGCGCCATTTGGAATGCCGTGTAAACCAAACTGATTCAGCAGTTCTGGATGTTGGTCTAAGCCTTTCCAGCGTTTCTTCGGCAAGGCAATGAAAGCATCGCTGTTAGTCTCAATCGCAGTGCTTAGTGCATTGATGCTTTGCAGAGAACCGAAGTGAGACGCGAGACCAGTAATGCTTAAATTAGGCGATTGTAGGCTTGGAGATGCTGACTCTAGAGTCTGGTTTGCATGACCCGTACCTGAATACGCTTCAAGCAGTAAGTGAGCATTACAACCACCGAAACCAAATACAGAAACACCCGCACAGCGCTCTTGGTTGCCCGCTTTACTTGGCCAAGGTTGCACTTGTGTTGGTAGCGTCTGTGAACCAAATAAACCTTCTGGCGACGATAGTGGCTTGTCCAAATTAATACTTGGAGGAAGCACACCTTCTTTCATCGCGAAGATCATCTTCATGATCCCAGGCATACCTGCTGCCGTCAGTAAGTGACCGAGATTTGACTTGGCAGAGCCAATCAATGGCGGGTTAGAACCATTCAACTTGTCAGCAAAGAAACGTTCCATTGAGGTTAACTCAACCTTGTCACCTAACGGTGTGCCGGTTGCGTGGCACTCAATCACTTCAATGCTGTCTGGTGATAGGTTTGAAGCCTCGTAAGCGCGTTCAAAGGCTTGGACTTGTCCCTTGCTATTTGGACTTAATACGAACTGGCCACGGCCATCGTTCGACAAGCCAATACCGCTGACGACTGCGTAGATGTTGTCGCCATCACGCTCTGCATCAGCTAAGCGTTTTAGCACTAAAACACCGGCACCTTCGCCAGCAAACAGGCCTTTACTGTTGCTATCAAACGGAACCGACACACCGTGGTCAGGGTAAGCGTGGAAAATGGAAAAACCCATGTTGATAAAGAATGGGTCAGCACCGGATACCGCGCCTGCCAACATCATGTCGGCTTTGCCCGTGTTCAAGTAATCACACGCTAACTTCAATGAATACACTGAGCTTGCACATGCCGCATCTAGGCTAAGTTGTACGTTGCCTAAACCTAGCGCATCAGCTACTAACTTAGAGGCGTTGTGTGCTGCAGCACCGTTGATCGGGTTGAGGTCTTGAACAGTTTCATTGGTTGGTAGCAGTGAAAACTGGTCATTATTCAATTTATCTTTAAGTGCTTTCTCGACCACTGAGTGATACATCGGCAGAAACAGGTCGTTTGAGCGTGTGGTTGGGAACGAAAGGGCACCCATGATCACGCCTGTGCGCTCTAAAACATCGGTATTCAAATCAATGCCAGCGTCGACTAAAGCCTTACGACTGGTATCCAAAGCCCATAGGAAACTCTGGTCAACACCTTTGAATGATTCGGCTGTTAAGCGGTAGCCATTGCCATCGAAATTGAAGTTTTCGATGTAGCCACCTTTATCACAGTAAAAGCGGTCTGACTCACCTTGCACACCCTGATAGCTTTCAGGCTTAGCACCTAACTTGTCAGCGCTTAATGTGGTTCGAGAATCTTTTTTGTTCAGCAAGTTTTGCCAAAAATCTTTTGGCGTATCAGCTTCCGGGTATTGGTTGGCAATACCGACAATCGCGATCTTATTGCACTTCACTTGCTGCTTATTCTGAGCCTGATATTGAGAACTCATACTAGCTCTCCTTGATGATTCACTGCGCTGCCATGAGACACACCACTTAATTGCTTAGCGGTGGTGATATGTTGTTCTAGCCCTTGAAGAAGTGGCTCGACAGACAGTGGGATTTGATGAGTAATGAGCTGACCAATGCACTTGATGAGCGTGACAACATCGTCACCGCCTTTGGCATTGGAAGCGATTGTGCAGTACTGGTCGGCTACGTTGTCGCTGCGGTTGATCTTGTCGATCAATGTGCTGGTTTGACGATCGGCACCCACTTCAATAAACAGGCGAGCACCTTGCTGACGCGCACTTTGGATCAACGCGGTGAAATCTAACGTTGAACAGAAGGTGTCGGCAATCGAAAGGGCGATGCTGTCGCTGTCGATATTGATTGGTGCACCAGTCGGTAGACCTGCTGCGCTGATAAAGCGGATATGCTTTGGCAACTCGTCGAACAGTGGTTGCGTGTAAAACTCTCGCACTTGGTTATGCTGGCTTAACGCTGGTGTGGTGTGCATTGCAGTAACACGGTTCGCGGCAATGCCACGTTTACCCAGTTTCTTGAGTAGAGCACGACAAGTGTTTTCACAACCGGCCAGTACGCAGGTGTCACCTTGGATAATGGCAAGATAGGCTCGTGGAAACTCAGGTAATAGAGCCTCAATCGCTTGTGCATCACTGCGAACCACAAAGCTATTCCATTGGATGCTTTCGTCGCTGCTCAGCTGCCAATCTTGACGCACTGCGGTGAGCTCGCCCGAAATAGCAGTGGTGAAGATCGGACTGGTTTGAGTCATCTCAATCAGCGCGTGTGGGTTTTTCCAAACATTTAAGCTGGCCCACATCGAAGCTTCACCCTTGGAGTATCCCAAGGCGAAATCTGGCTGCACTTTGAATTCATCACATAGCAGTTGTGTTAACAGATAACTACTGCCCACACCGGCAATTGCCAATTCACTGAGTGACATTTCTTGCGAGTCTTCAGCGTAGGTTTTTTCTGCCTGCAGCATCTCTTTCAAGTTACCTTCTCGCTCTAAGCGGGAAAATAACTGTGGGAAATGGTGGTGAAACTCGCGCAACATGCCGGGATAAACCGTGCCAACACCAGGGTAAACAAATGCAACGCCACCTTGGCTTTGAGGCTTTGGTGAGAAACAACTGCCTGCTGGAGTCTTGTATTGGCTATTTTCAGCCATTACTTTTGGTAACGTATTTTCTAGCGCTGTGATCTCTTGTAGTGCAGCCTCAATTGAAGCCGCTTGAATCACGATGTTCGCGCTAAGGCCAGCATTGTGCTGAACGCTTTGAAAGTGGCTTAGGTTTGAATGCATCAAGGTGGCGATAGCAAGTTCGTTGTCAGCTGAATCGTTAACGCATTTAAGCTCAGCTCTTAGTGAGGCTAGCTTAGAAACTAATTCAGCTTGGTCATTGCCAGAAACCACAAACATCAAACGCTCGCTCGATAGCAGTGGCTTTGGTTCGTGCAAACCGGTCGCTTGAGTCAATATCAGGCTGGTGGATTTCTGGTTTTCTTCGCTGAAGGTTAACGCAGCAACACGTGCTTTGTTCGGCTCAGTAAACCAATAATGGTTCGGTAATGAATAACTCGGCAATGAACGGCTCGATATTGCATTAACCATATTCAACAATTCATCAAACTGCTGCGAAGCAGAGAGCGCTGAGTACTGCTGTTGATGGCTTAGATCTGTAGCGGGGCGGCGAGCAAAATCCAGAGCAAGCTGAACGCTATCTCCGGTAGTTGTATCTACAAAACCCGCTAGATAAGCGTGTGGATGAATCTTGTTTTGAGCAGCCGTCAACGCACTCAACATCAACAATGATGGTGAGTGAGAATCCAAACAAAGCTTAACAGCACTGCCTTGATTGACTGCCTCAATCGCTTGAGTAAGTGCTTGATTAAAATTGCCATCAACCACAACAGTCATCATTTCTGGAAGCGAAGATGATAAGTCGGCAGAAAGCTCAGCCGCGTTTGCTGGCTGAGCTAAAAGAGCGATGCGCAATGGCATCGCTTTATTAGTAGGAACAGTCACTATGACAATTGCTCCTTTTCTGCGTTCTTATTAGACTCTTTCTTCGATACTGTTGAGCTAGACTTCGGCAAAAATGCGTCATTTAAACTCTTGCTGATGGTGACTTTGGCACCTTTCATTACTGCGCTTAAACGACCATCTTGATGGTAAAGCGAGATATCAGCTTGCAGTGAACGAGCCGTGCTTTTTATCACGCTCAGCTCTAGCCAACCTTGGTCACCATTGTGCATCGGTGCGTAACAAACAAACTCACCGATTGCAGACGGTAGGCTTGCCGCGCCGTATTTTAATCGAGCCCATACCAGCATTGCTTGCAACAGATAATCTTCAGCAAATGGCTGACTATCGCCAAAACCTTGCTTAGGAATAAATGATCCGCAGTCGCTGTTTTCAATCTGAGGCAATTGGCACTGAGCCAGTAAGCCTAAGTCGTCAAAGCGTTCGACTGAGGTGATACCTTGCAGTCTTGGTCCGTGAAACAGAGTGCCGTCACTGTATAGAGCTTGTGCCGTTGTTACAGGTGCTGAAGTGTTGGCTTCAAAGCGCTTTTCTGACGCTTGTTGAGCATCTTCAGACACTTGCACAGAGGCAACTTGCAACTGAGCTTGATACTGTGGTCGCCCTTGGCAACTGATCACCGCTTTTAGCTGCTCTTTTGATTTAGCATCAGAAGAAAGAACCAGTTTTAGCTCTTGCACTTCATCAGTATCAAAAATCACACCCTTAAGCAGTTTGTAGTTGTGAACGCTAACGTTCAGCCCTAACAGTTGCTCTGCCACTTCACGCATCCATTGGATGGCACACACTGTCGGTAACACTGGGTTACCGGCAATGCAGTGATCTTGAATGAAAGGCAATGCCTTTGGATCAAGATGACGTGTCACCGTAATGCTTGTACTCAGCGGACTCTCTGCAAGGTGCACAGACTCCGCATTAAGCTTTTTTACAGCAGCTTCCTTGTTGTCAGAACCTTGCATGCTCGTACCAACCAACAGTTGAATGCCAGTTTCGTTCAGTAGCTGAGAACTAAACAGTTCTGCACCAGCCTGAAGAGGAATTACGTAAACACCACGCTCTGTGAACATACGTTTCAGTGCTGCGTTGACCATGCCACCGTCCCACGGTCCCCAGTTGAAGCTCATCACTTTCGCTTTAGGGTTGCGAGCAGACAATTGTAGAGCCGCTTTGTTTAGGATCTCGTTAGACATCGAGTAATCGCTTTGGCCTGTGTTTCCGTAGAAGCCCGCCGCCGAAGAGAACATCGCAATCAGTTTTAGCTTGCTGCTATCAAGACCACCAAGAACCGCTTCTAGTCCGCCTACTTTGGTGCCGTAAACCATGTTCAGTTCATCAAGTGTTTTATCTTGAATGTGCTTGTCAGCCAGTACGCCTGCACCGTGGATAAGACCCGTGATGCCGTCGAAATTCGCCAGTGTTTTCGCTACAGACTCATGGTTCGACACATCTAGACTTAGGTATTCAGCGCTCGCGCCAATCTCGTTGAAAGCGGCAAGTGCTGCGTTGATTTCAAGGCTGCTCAATACCGGTTTTAGCAAGGTATCAACTTTCTTTGGCGTTGGTTTGTCACCTGTTGCTTGTAGGTGAGCAATAGCCGCTGGTTTAAGCTCTTTCTCTTGCTTGCCTTGTGCCCACTGAGGTAGCTCAGCTGAAGTAATATGCTTACTACGACCTGCAAGAATGAAGTGAGACTTACATTGCTTAGCAAGCGTCAGTGCACATTCAAACGTCACGCCTTTAGCGCCACCAGTTACGAGAACTTTGTCGCTCTTGGTGAGTTGAGCGCCTGTGTTTTTGGTTTGTGCAGCGCCTGGTGTTGCCGCAATCAATGTTGCACGACCAGATTCACCGTTTTCAGCATGGCTAAGACCGATTTCAACCGTGTTGGTATCGATATCGAACAGTTCGCCTGTGATAGCTTCAGCTAGGTGACGAGCATCAATAGAAGCGTCAGCATCCAATGCGCGGCAGAACACGTTTGACCATTCATGGCTTAGTGTCTTAGTTAGACCAGACAGCGCGGCTTGGTTAAGTTCCGCATTCATCAATTGCTTAGTATCTAGGTAACCAAAGCCACCATCGATACGGCTTAGTGTGAAGAATACACTACGACCAGAAACGGCATTTAATTGGCCATTTAGGTGCTTCGCGAATAAGAACGCTGTGGTTAGTGAAGCTCTGGAGTCTGCATTCAAGTTAACCGCTTGCTCGTTGCTTTGTTTCGCATCAACGATAGCTTGTAAATGAATGAAGCCAGCAATCACTTTGTTCGACGTTTTAAGGTCTGCTTCGATGTCGTTAATAACTGCAGTCACACCAGCATCATCGACGCTGTTGAGTGTGTAGCTTGCGATTTCACTGTTTAAAGGTGACGCGGCAGAAAGAGCACTACGCACTACAGCAACTTGAATGCCGTTAGCGGTCAACTTTTCTGCTAGAACACCGGCGTTGTGACCATCATCTGTGATCACGACACAAGCGTCTTTTGAGAAACAATCGACGAGTTTATCTGCCGCTGGTAGCTTTTTTAGCGCTACCTCATTGTGTGGAGGAAGTTCCGCTGTCGCTGTTTCTGCGATAGGCGTTACTGATTCAGCTTTTGGAGTCGCTACGGGTGCAGCAGCGGATAGCTTGCTTTGCATGTAGGTAACGATTTCACCAAGCGTACGACACTCAGCTAGGTCTTCAGGGTTTAGTTCTGGCAGCGTTGGTAGCTGGTCTTGAACCGTACCCAGGATCTCAACACGTTTGATTGAGTCGATGCCAAGGTCTGCTTCCATGTCCATCGCTAGGTCGAGCATTTCTGCTGGGTAACCTGTTTTGTCGGCAACCACTTCCATCATTGTTGATTGAACGTGAGCAGGGTTTAGGTCGTTGCTTGCGCTTTCTACTGAGGCTGTAGCTGCTTCTGGAGCAGGCGCTGCGTTAGGAGCTTCATTAGCGCCTAGCTTGCTGTTCATGTAAGCAACGATTTCGCCTAGTGTACGACACTCAGCTAGATCTTCAGGGTTCAGCTCTGGCAATGTTGGTAGTTGGTCTTGAACTGTTCCAAGGATCTCTACACGTTTGATAGAGTCGATGCCAAGGTCTGCTTCCATATTCATTGCTAGGTCTAGCATTTCTGTTGGGTAGCCCGTTTTATCAGCCACTACGCTCAACATTGTGCTTTGAATTTGCTCGGCGTTTAAACCGTTTGAGACTGCTTGCGCTGGTGCAGATACTTGAGCTGCTGCTGGAGCAGAAGCCGGAAGCTTGCTGTTCATGTAGGCTACGATTTCGCCTAGAGTGCGACATTCAGCTAAGTCTTCAGGGTTTAGCTCTGGAAGAGTCGGTAGTTCGTCTTGAACCGTACCTAGGATTTCAACACGCTTGATTGAGTCGATACCAAGGTCAGCTTCCATGTCCATTGCTAGGTCTAGCATTTCAGTCGGGTAGCCCGTCTTCTCTGCTACCACTTCTAACATGGTTTTCTGAACGACAGCGGCATCTAAACCGCTAGCTGCTTGAACTGAAGTTGCTGCAGTTTGAGTGACTACAAGAGCAGAAGCCGGAAGCTTGCTGTTCATGTAAGCAACGATCTCGCCAAGAGTGCGACACTCTGCTAAGTCTTCAGGATTTAGCTCTGGAAGAGTAGGCAGTTCATCTTGAACCGTACCAAGAATCTCAACACGTTTGATTGAGTCGATACCAAGGTCTGCTTCCATATCCATTTCTAGATCAAGCATTTCCGTTGGGTAACCTGTTTTCTCAGCAACCACTTCTAGCATGGTTTGTTGAACGACTTTCGCATCAAGACCGTTAGCGGCTTGAACAGGAGCAGTTGCGCTTGGCTGTGCTGCAACAGGCGCTGATGCTGGCATCTTGCTGTTCATGCTTTTACTGTTCATGTACTCGACGATTTCACCAAGAGTACGACACTCAGCTAAATCTTCAGGGTTCAGCTCAGGTAGGTTTGGCATTTCGTCTTGAACGGTACCAAGGATCTCTACGCGCTTGATTGAGTCGATACCAAGGTCTGCTTCCATGTCCATTTCTAGATCAAGCATTTCCGTTGGGTAACCCGTTTTCTCAGCGACCACTTCTAGCATCACTTTTTCAGCATCTGCTGATTGTACTGCTACTGGTGCAGCTACAGGAGCTGGTTGTGCTTTAACTGGTACAGGTTGGGCTGCAACAGGCGCTGCCGCTTGAGCCGCTACTTGCGGTGCAGGAGCTGCTTTCTGTACTGGCGTAACTTGAACAGACTGAGCTTGAACTGGCGCGGCTTGTACAGGAGTCGCTTGTACTTGAGCTACAGGCTGTTGAACGATAGCTGCTGGAGTCGCTTGAATCGCTGGCTGAGCATTTACAGAAGCAACGAAGGTTGGTTGTGCCGTTTGTACTGAACCTTGCGTCAGCATATTAAGTGCTGAGTTGTTGCTGTGTGCTTGCATCTCTAGGTAATGAGCGTGAGCTTTTAGCGTTTCAGCTTGGTGCTGGTGGAACATTTCCATAGAACGCTGTAGGTTCTCAGGAATTGCTACGCCTGCTGTTGCCATTTTCGCTTGCTCAGACATTAGGGTGTTGAACGTGTCACCGTATTGCTGAGGAATCGCCAAGAATTGCTGATGTACTTCTGCTGCTTGTTGCTGAGCATTGAAGAACGATTGCAGTGAAGATTCATCAACTGTTACTTGAGCTGCTGGGGCAGTCTGAACCACTTGTGATTGTGGAGCAGCTGTTGCTACTTGTGCACTTGGTGCTGGAGCAACTGACTGTTGTACATTTGAAGCTTGAGGAGCAGCAACAGGTACTTCAACGATTTCTCTTTTAATCACTTCTTTTTCCACGATTTTCTCGACTTCAACTTTCACTTCAACAATCTCAGTCTTTTCGGTGACGTTGCCCGAAGCTAATGATTGATCCATTTTCTTACGAGTAGCTGGGCTGATGTAGTTGGTTGCATTCAGCTTGATGTTCATTGGTGATGCCTTTGCAGGTTCAGCAATGTCAGCTTGGTAAGGGTCAATGTTGTCTAATGAAACACCTGCCACACACAGTTGAACCGCAGCTAAACGAAGCTGTTGGTCACTGTCGCCTTTAGGGCTTGGGTTGATGCTGATTGCGTAAAGCTCTTCGTTCTTATCAGCTAATGTTTTTTCAACCAGCTTTTGAAGAATGTTTTTCGGACCGAACTCAACGAATACGCGCGCGCCTGCTTCATACATCGCTTCAATTTGTTCGCTGAAACGAACCGATTGCAGCATGTGCTGTTTGAATGCTTTCTTGATAGCTTTAGCGTCTTTGCTGTGCAGCTTGCCCGTTGCGTTTGAGTAAAGCGGCAGCGTTGGAGCGCTGAATGAAGCTTTATCAATTGCAGCAGCAAATGGCTTTTGAGCGTGAGCAACAAGTGGTGTGTGGAAAGCACCAGATACTGGCAGAGCAATCGCTTTGAAGCCTTGTTCTGTTAGCGCCTGTGCTGCTTGTTGAACGGTTGTTGTTGGACCTGCAATAACCAATTGAGTCGGAGCGTTGTAGTTGGCAATGCTCACACCTTCGAATTGGCTGATGCAGCTTTCAACGGCTGGAAGCTTGTCTGCGTCTAGGATGACCGCAAACATAGTACCGCTGTCGCCTTGTTCTGGTGTCGCCGCCATCGCATCGCCACGAGCGAAAGCTAGCTGGTAGTAATCGTCTTGCGAGATAACACCCGATGCACATAGTGCGCTTAGCTCACCAAAGCTGTGGCCTGCGACCATGTCGGCTTTGAAGCCAGCTTGAGTCATGATGTCGAACTGACCCATAGACACAGTACCAATCGCACTTTGCGCGTTGGCCGTGTTGGTTAGCACCGCTTCTTGAGCTTTGGTTGCTTCTGGTGTGAAGGTTGGAATTGGGAACAGAATTTGCGACAGAGCCGTTTTCTTGTGCTGACCAAATACTTGATCCGCTTGAGCAAGCTGTTGACGCATCTCAGGGTAGTGACACGCAAGCTCGCGACCCATATTTAGGTATTGCGAACCTTGACCTGCAAATAGCGCTGCCACTTTACCTGCGCCGCTTTCAGCAATCAGTGCCGACTCACGGTAGCTAGTTCCGTTTGGCATCTGCCAATGTGTTTTGGTTTGGCTCTCAAGCATAGAGACCGCTTGAGTCAGTTGCGCTTGAAGGTCTGCTTGGTCAGTGACAACTAAACCAAGGCGAGCGTGCTTAGCGTCTACTTCGCGTAGAGCGTGTTGTTCTGCAAGTGCTTCCAGTTTGAACGCAGCATCGGCAACTTGAGTTGAAACTTGTTTTAGCTCATTGATCAATGCTTGACGAGATTCAGCGCTGAATAACAGAGTTTGCGGCACTTGGCGCTGACGGTATTTGTCACCGCGAGCATGTTCTGGGGTGTACTCTTCCAATACAACGTGGAAGTTAGTGCCACCAAAACCAAATGAGCTGATACCTGCACGGCGTGGTGTGCCGTCGACACGTTTCATCCAAGGACGCGTTTGTGTGTTTAGGTAGAACGGTGAGTTCTCGATATCCAACTTAGGATTCGGAGCTGATACGTTGATCGTTGGCGGCAGTACTTTGTGGTGCAGTGCTAAGGCAGCTTTGATTAAACCTGCAGTACCCGCAGTTGATTTAGTGTGACCAATTTGAGATTTCACAGAGCCTAACGCAATGTGTTGCTTCTCTTCGTTGTTCTCACTAAATACCGAATTTAGACCACCGAATTCGGCCACATCACCCGCTGCTGTACCTGTGCCGTGCGCTTCTAATAGGCCAAGCGTGTGCGGTGCGAAACCAGCATCATCGTAAGCACGTTTCAGTGCTTTTGCTTGTCCTTCAGGGCGAGGTGCGTAAATACTCTTGAACTTGCCATCCGAAGAAGAACCGACACCTTTAATTACTGAGTAGATTCTGTCGCCATCGCGCTCTGCATCTTCAAGACGTTTTAGAGCAACCATGCCGATGCCTTCACCAATCATCATCCCTTTTGAATCGATATCGAAAGGTTGAATGGTTTCATTAGTAGTGAATGCTGGAGTTTTAGAGAAGCTCATGTACATGGTTGGTGAGTTATCAGTACACACACCACCTGTGATCATCATTTCACTGCGGCCTTCAACCAGCTCGCTCAGTGCCATGCGCATTGCGGCTAGAGAACCTGCACACGCAGCATCTACTACACAGTTGATGCCACCAAGGTCAAAGCGGTTAGCAATACGACCTGAAATTACGTTACCTAATGAACCAGGGAATGAGTTCTCTTCCCAGTGGATGTATTGGTCTTGGAATTTTTTGATCAGCATTTCGCTGTCTTCGTCGTTGATGCCACTGCTCTTGAAGACTTTTTTCAAAACAGGGTATTGAAGACGAGCATTCAAGCTTTGAGCGATCTTCTGACCACCGCCTACACCGAGTGTAATACCGATCTTATCGCGATCGTAACCTTCAGGAAGTTTCGCATCTTCAAGTACTTCTTTTGCCACGATCAGAGATAGCAGCTGTGACGTATCAGTCAGTTCTAGGATATTTGGCGGAAGGCCGAATTCCATAGGGTTGAAGTCAACTTCTGGGATGAAGCCACCGCGCTTACAGTAAGATTTGTCTGGCGTAGTACGATCTGAATCGTAGTAATCTTCTGGGCGCCAGTGTGTATCAGGCACTTCGGTAATTGCATCGATCTTTTCGCTGATCAAATCCCAGAATTTGTTTAGGTAGCGAGAGTTCGCAAACATGCTTGCCATACCAACGATAGCAATAGGCATGTCTTTAAGACGTTTATTAAGTCGAGTGTCGTCGACTGATTCCGGTGTATTTTTTTCGGGTTGGCTCATTATGAGTCTCCACTTGAAATCACTGAGGGCGATGTCGTGTTTTGAGGCTGCGCTTTTAATTGAATCGAAAATAAATCTGAAACAGATTTGGGCAAACGCAGCTGAAGAGTAAGGCTGCCGAAAGTTGGCCACCTGACTGAAATAGGGGGTGCGAAGTTCATTGACTTGCAGACGTTGAGAACGTGTTTCATGCGTGAAGGGGGTATTCGAATGTGAGGTTAATGTCCATTTAAATCCTGTCCAAAGTACTGCTTTATGCAAAGCAGGTATCCGCAATAAAAACGTGTGAATTTGTTTAATGGTTGAGCAGGCTACCCGAGGTGAGTGGCCGATACAATGCTCCCAGAGGCCACTATGATCTGTTCAGACCAGATGATTTTACTGAACTTTTGTTTTTTGTATTTTTAATGCAATTAACTTATTGATAATTAATGGATATGAGTAGTTTTTTAGTGTTTATGCTCTATTTTTTGACTTGGTGAGATCTATGTCAGATTTTTGTAAGTAACATTTAATAGATGTCTGTTCTGTAAGGCTAAGTGTGATCTGTGTTTTAATTTGTTATTATTTGAAAAATTAGTTTTAAGTCCGCATATGAAGGGTGTTTCCTGCGCAGATTCTCTATGTTTATCTCAAATCATAGGTGACTTAAATTTGTTCGTTTTGATGGTTTTTTGATAAGTGGTTTGAAGAAGTGAGCGTGAGTAAATTGGAAAATCCAATCGTTGATTTGTGGCTATGTTCTTTGAGTAATTTGCGTGATGATGTAGGCAGTAAGTCACACCTCAAACAGACACTCACAGCTGATGAAATAGCGAAGGTCGAGCGGTATCGAATGCCCTCATCTCAAGTTCAAGCCCTATATGTTCGCAACTACCTAAGAAAGGTGTTGTCTAGCTATTCTGATTTAATGCCCGAAGCGTGGTGCTTTGAATATGGCGAGAAAGGAAAGCCCAGTTTAGTCGCCGAACAGCAACTCATGACGGGGTTAAACTTCAATATCAGTCATAGCAAAGAACATTTGTTGATTGCAGTTTGCCAACGAGAAGGGAAGCCAGTCCAACTGGGTGTCGATATCGAACATGCAAGAAGCTCGACCAATATCGACTCGATCATGAAGCACTATTTTTCAGATAAAGAATTGGCGGATTTACTTGAACTTAGTAAAGAGCTGCAGAGAGAGCGTTTTTTCGATCTTTGGGCGCTGAAGGAGTCGTATATCAAAGCGACAGGTAAGGGGTTGGCCACATCATTGAAAAGTTTTTCGTTCGATTTTTCCAATCTAACTCAACAAACGCTGCCAGTTCATTCGTCGGGTTTACGACCAGAGTTACATGGAGGAATCATTGTCCATAACGGTGTAGGGTTGGATGCTGCTGAAAATGACAATACTTCAACAGATTGGCAATGCAGTTTAGGAAGGCTGGATAACCAGTTTCGATTTGCCGTGACGCTTGGTGGTGCAACGCTTCCTATGCAATTAGAGATTAAGTGCTTCCCCAAATCGAAGCTACTTGGCTGAGTTTACGTTCGTTACACTAGAACCTTTAGCTTCTAATCTTGAACACGGCTCGCTCTCAGCCATTCGTAATATTGGCTAACTCGTTTCGCCAAGCATCGCTTTTAATACTTCTGCGGGTACAGGCTGAAGTTGTTTGTCTTTATCTAGGCAAACCATCTCGATATCACCAATCACGGCAGGTTTGGTTGCATCTTTACGCCATACCTCTTGTCGCCATAAGGTTTTGTATTTGCCATCGAGCTCAAAAGAGGTTCGGATATCGCAGATCTCTGCGAACTCAACGCCGTCTTGAAAGGTCATATTGGCTTTATACACCGCAAACCCCAGTCCATGTTCATTCCACAACTCTGCCAGTTTATCGCTGCCCAACACATGCTCGCGCGCACGCTCAAAGTATTTAAGAAAGTTAGGGTGATAAACCACACCTGAGTGATCGGTATCTTCGTAGTAAATCTGTACTGGGTGATGGTAGATCTGACTCATGGGTAGCAACTCTTGGTAAGTAGTGGATCAGTAAATCTGACTAAGTTGTGCAGCACTCTACAGGATAGGTTGAAATTACTTCAAGGCATCATCGTGAAAGGGGCTTTTGGTCAGACCTCATTTATCACTGATGCTTTGGTCAACTCCCACCCATTTACAAATATTCTATGTGTCATTTTCCACCCATTAATTTTTGTAGCGAGTTAGCGACAACTGCAGGCAGATCTGATGAAGCCTTGCGGCTAAAGGCTTGTTAATGAATTGTGTCAATATGGCGCGCTAATTGCCTTAGTGAAAGCACGCAGTTCCCATTGAAGGGCTGCTTTGTTTACTAAGGAGAATAATAATGTTTAAGCCTCTTACCCTGCTGTCTGTATCTGCTCTGGCGCTCACAAGTTTTAATGCTGCTGCAAACTGTGACCCTGGTGAAATCGTGATTAAATTCAGTCATGTAACCAATACCGATAAGCACCCGAAAGGCATCGCCGCTTCTTTACTGGAAGAGCGAGTAAACACAGAAATGAATGGAAAAGCTTGTATGCAAGTTTTCCCTAACTCAACACTTTACGATGATAATAAGGTACTGGAAGCCCTGTTAAATGGTGATGTTCAAATGGCGGCGCCATCGCTGTCAAAATTTGAGAAGTTCACTAAGAAATACCGCATTTTTGACCTTCCTTTCCTATTTGAAGACGTAGAAGCCGTTGACCGTTTCCAAAACTCAGAATCTGGTGAAAAGCTGAAGAACGCGATGAAGCGTCGTGGCCTGCAAGGTCTTGCGTTTTGGCACAATGGCATGAAACAGATGTCGGCGAACAAACCTCTTATCAGCCCTGAAGATGCAAAAGGTTTGAAATTCCGTGTTCAAGCATCGGATGTATTGGTGGCTCAGTTTGAACAACTAGGCGCTAACCCACAGAAGATGTCTTTCAAAGAAGTGTACGGTGGCTTGCAAACTAAAGTTATCGATGGTCAAGAGAACACATGGTCAAACATCTACGGTAAGAAGTTCTTTGAAGTACAAGACGGCGTGACCGAAACTAATCACGGTATCTTGGATTACCTAGTTGTAACGTCAAACGACTTCTGGAAAGACCTACCTGAAGATGTACGCACACAGCTTGGCACTATCGTTCAAGAAGTGTCTGAGACGCGTAACGCAGAATCTTCAAAAGTTAACCTAGCGAACAAAAACAACATCATCGAAGCGGGTGGTGAGGTTCGTACACTTACGCCTGAACAGCGTGAAGCATGGGTAGCTGCACTTCAACCAGTATGGAAGAAGTTTGAAAAAGACATCGGTTCAGACCTTATCGATGCAGCGTTAGCTTCAAACCAATAACACCGCTAAGGGAGTGGCGAGTATTCGTCACTCCTTATTAAAACAATTATAAGCGGAGTCAATTATGGAAAAGCCTCAAATGGAACAACCAAATTCTAGCGAATCAGCACTGGAAACCTCTCTTTTTTCCAAAGTCGGAAGAGTTACGGATGTGATTGAAGAGTCACTAATCGCATTTTTCCTTGGCGCAATGACGCTACTTACTTTTGCCAACGTGGTATTTCGATACGCATTCAATGACAACATCTTATGGGCACTGGAACTGACCGTGTTCATGTTTGCTTGGATGGTGTTAGTGGGCGCATCTTATGGCGTTAAAAAACACTTCCACATTGGTGTTGATGTGATCATCAACCTTGCCCCAGAAAAGCTACGCAAAGTGTATGCGCTCATCGCCGTGACAAGCTGCCTAGCATTTTCAATCTTACTTCTTATCGGTTCTTGGAATTATTGGTACCCATTCGCGACCGATCGCGCATGGTACGAGACCGACGATATTCCAATGCCAGAGATGCTTCAGTTTCTTGCTGACTGGCTGAATGAAGGCGAGCGATACGAGAAACTGCCACGTTTTATTCCTTATATGGCGCTGCCGATTGGTATGGCAATGCTAACGTTCCGTTTTGCTCAAGTTGCTTACCAAGTCGTCACAGGCAAGCTTGACCGCATGATTGCAGGACACGAAGCCGAAGAAGAGCTGGATGCGCTGAAAGCAGACGTGCTAGCGGGCCCTGACGAAGATGCAACAGCGGTATTGAATTCGACTCCGCAGAACAAAGCGAATGAGTCGAGTACAAAATCTAACGGTAAGGAAGACTAATCATGGCAATGTTATTTCTATTTTTAATGGTAATTGCTTTCATGTTGGTCGGTGTACCAATTGCAATTTCCCTCGGTTTATCGAGCGTAATATTCTTATTGATGCACTCAGATGCGTCATTAGCTTCAGTCGCACAAACGCTGTTTAATGCATTTGCAGGCCACTACACACTCTTAGCGATTCCTTTCTTTATCTTGGCCTCTAGCTTTATGTCTACTGGTGGCGTGGCGAAACGTATTATCCGTTTTGCTATCGCGATGGTGGGTTGGTTCCGCGGCGGCTTGGCGATGGCGTCGGTTGTGGCATGTATGATGTTCGCAGCCCTTTCTGGTTCATCTCCTGCAACGGTAGTGGCGATCGGTAGTATCGTTATCGCAGGTATGATCAAAAACGGCTACTCAAAAGAGTTCGCGGCAGGGGTTATCTGTAACGCAGGTACGTTGGGGATCTTGATTCCACCGTCCATCGTGATGGTGGTATACGCGGCGGCGACCGATGTATCGGTAGGTCGTATGTTCTTAGGTGGCGTTATTCCTGGTTTGCTGGCGGGTGTGATGTTGATGATTGCTATCTACATCGCAGCACGTATTAAGAAGATTCCGGCACAGCCATTTGTGGGCTGGGGCGAGATGTTCGCAGCTGCGAAAGATGCGAGCTGGGGCTTGCTGCTGATTGTCATCATTCTAGGTGGTATCTACGGCGGCATCTTTACTCCGACAGAAGCGGCGGCAGTGGCTGCGGTGTATGCCTTCTTCATTGCCAACTTTATCTATAAAGATATGGGGCCTTTCGCTGACAAGAACAATACAAAGCCTGCTTTGGTTAAGGTGTTCCAAACGTTTTTCCATAAAGACACCAAAGACACACTTTACGATGCAGGCAAGCTGACGATCATGCTGCTGTTTATCATTGCCAATGCTCTGATTCTTAAGCATGTACTGACCGAAGAACGCATTCCTCAAATGATCACTGAGTCTATGCTATCTGCGGGCTTGGGTCCGATCACCTTTTTGATTGTAGTAAACGTTTTACTCTTGATTGGTGGGCAGTTCATGGAGCCATCAGGCTTGCTGATCATCGTTGCTCCTTTGGTATTCCCAATTGCAATTGCGCTCGGTATCGACCCAATTCACCTAGGTATCATGATGGTGGTGAACATGGAGATAGGGATGATAACGCCGCCTGTCGGGCTCAATTTGTTTGTGACCGCAGGTGTCGCGAAGATGTCGATGATGAACGTGGTAAAAGCCGCATTGCCGTGGGTTGGGGTGATGTTCTTATTCCTGATTATCGTCACTTACGTACCTTGGGTATCAACATGGTTACCAACCACCTTGATGGGACCAGAGATCATAACCAAGTAGCTATTTGAGTCATTCACTGACATGGAATTTAATCCATAAAAAATGAGGAGGTCGCTAGACCTCCTCATCTATATTTCTGCCACGATTTGAATGAGGCTTTATCTGCTCATACAAAGCGCGTTTTGCCTCTAATTCTGGCGTGTGTAGATCGACATGATTGTCAGCATAAAAAATACCATCTATCTCGAAAGTATCGGTAATCGATGGCACTTTTGTTTTCTCACCCATAACCACTTCCTTATTATATTTATTGCATAACATCCTGTTGTCGAAATAAGTATAGGTGATCTTGCTCCCAAATCTAATTTAGTTTGGTTCTACCTTATAAGATTCTTTCGTTAGCTGGTGCTTTTGCATCTTATCGTAGAGGGTTTTCCTCGGTAATTGCAGCCTCTCCATGGTCTCTTTTATACTGCCATTGCATTCAATAAGTGCCTGCTTCAACGTGTTTTTTTCAAAGTCAGATACCAATTCTGCCAAAGACAGTTCTTGAGTAGTTTCAGTGGCGCTGTCTGATAAGTGAGAAAGCTTACCTAAAAGTACAAAACGCTCTGCAGTATTACGTAATTCTCGAACATTTCCCGGCCAATCATGAGCCAAAAGTGCGTGCAGCTCCTTTTGTGGAAGGGCAGGGGCAGTCTTGCCATAACGCGCCGCAGCGACCAGTAAGAAGTGGTGGAAGAGTGCTGGGATATCTTCTTGTCGGCTTCTTAACGGCGGTAAATCTAAGGTCACAACATTGAGTCGATAATAGAGATCTTGGCGGAAAGAGCCTTCTTCAGCGGCTTTCTTTAGGTCGACTTTGGTTGCTGCTATCACTCGAATATCTAGTGGCACTAAACCGTTTGAACCAACTCGCTCAATAACGCGTTCTTGTAAGACGCGTAATAGGCGAATTTGTGCCTGCATCGGCATGGATTCAACTTCATCTAAGAATAGAGTTCCGCCTTGAGCAAACTCGAATTTACCCACTCGCTTGCTTTCTGCGCCCGTGAATGCCCCTTTTTCATGGCCATACAGTTCACTCTCAATCAGGTTTTCAGGAACAGCACCACAGTTGACCGCGACAAAGTTTTGCTCTCGACGGCTGCTTTGTTCATGCAGAGAACGTGCTACTAACTCTTTACCTGTACCTGTCTCGCCAAACAATAATATATCGGCATTGGTGTCGGCAATATGGGTGATGATGGAGCGCAGCTCAGTCATGGATTGCGTATCACCAATGATTCTAGGGCCGAGCGCTTGGCTGGCTTTGAGTGAACGTTTTAACTCAAGGTTCTCTAGTGTGAGCTGACGTTTTTCTATCGCTCGCTTAGTGGTTTCGATTAGGCGTTCATTAGCGAAAGGTTTTTCAATGAAGTCATAGGCGCCGTATTGGATGGCTTGAACGGCCATTGAAATATCGCCGTGACCAGTAATCATGATCACGGGGATCTCTTTGTCTTTGTGCATCACGGTGTTGAGCAGATCATGCCCGGATAGACCTGGTAGACAGATATCAGTGATGATCACGTGAGGTAAGCCGTTTTCTTGAATTGCGAGCAGAGCAGACTCCGCATCGGGAAAGAATTCGGCATCAATGTCGGCGAGCTCGAAGCTCTGTTCAATCGCCATTCTTAGATCGGATTCATCATCAATGAAATAGACGTGACACATAGTGATTCCTTTACTTCTTTGTATTCTGGTTATTGCTGAGTTTTTGTTTGCTGTTCATGTCCAACAAGGGGCAACTCTATGCTGATTCGAGCACCGCCTTGAGGGCTACTACCGGTAACGAGCTTGCCATTTATTCCGTTGATTATTTGTTGAGAAATCGATAGCCCAAGTCCAAGTCCGTTTTTCTTGGTGGTATGGAAGGGTTCAAAAAAGTTTCCGCTAGAAGGGGAGGTGAAGCCGGGGCCGTTATCATCGACATGAATTAGCAAGGTATTGGCTTGTTGATGGTCGGACTCTCTAATCTCTAACAGAATAGCTAATTGTTTGTCATCTTGTTGTTCCACCGCCTGAATCGCGTTGGTCAGCAGGTTAATGATCACCTGTTCCAGTTGAATGGCGTTGGCGAGCACGCAAGCATCAAAGGTCTCAGGGAGTTCGTTGACCTTAACTCGCTCGCTCTTGAGTTGTGGCTTCATCAGCTCTTTCGATGAATGTAAAACTGGGAGTATTTGTAAGGTGTGTAGCTCTTCCGCAGTAGATTTTTTGGCGAACGAGCGAAGCTGGTGGCTGATTTTCGCCATACGATCAGTGAGTGCCGAGATTCGCGATAGATTGTCATCGACACGATCGGTTTTTTCTTTGGCAAGAAACAATCGGCCGTTGTCGGCATAACTGCGAATCGCGGCAAGCGGGTTATTCAGTTCGTGACTGATGCTCGCTGACATCTGCCCTAGCACTGCTAGTTTGGCGGCTTGGATGAGCTCGTCTTGGGTTTGCCTCAGAACATGCTCGGTTTCGATACGGTGTTTGATCTCAACATGTAACTCCGATGTACGTTCAAGCACTTGAAATTCGAGTTTTTGCTTGGCTTCGGATTGCAGCCTGTCTATCTGTGCTCGTCTTTGTTGTCTATGGTGGTTGAGCTGCATTGTTAGATAAATAATCGCAAAGATTAGGCTCAAAACCACAAGGTAAGCAACCAAGTCCCACCAAACTAAGTGGGTTGGAGAAAATACCCGTATGGTGAGTCTTGGTTCGGCTAGGAAACGCGAAGAACTAAAGAACTGCTCTTGGACGAGTTTGTGTGGCGACTCAATACGACTGGTGGCACTGTCTAAATCGCCGGAGAAGTGCAGGCTTTCTATTTTTGTATCGAGATACTGCCTGCTTTCTTGAATTCGAGTGTGTTGTACTTCGCTTAGCGGCTGAAGGCTTTTGAACAGCCACTCAGGGTTACTCGACATAAATACAATTTGATCTTTATCGTCAGCAACAAAAAAACGCTGTTTGCCTTTCCAACTTGCTTCAATCAGCGATAAATCCATCTTTACGACAATGACGCCAATAATCTCGGCGGCATAGGAGACGGGGTAAGAATAATAATAGCCTCGCTTTCCAGAGGTTGAACCTAGCGCAAAATATTGATTTTCATTGCCAATAATCGCTTCTTGAAAGTAGGGGCGGAAAGCAAAGTTACGACGAATAAAAGAACGCGGTTGATTCCAGTTACTGGCTGCAATGGTGGTGCCGATACTGTCTAGTAGGTAGGTGTCGGATGCTTGAATCACCGAGTTTACGTGCTCTAGATAACGATTAGTGAGTTCGATTTGCGCAGAGTTACTTGGAGAGTGCAGGGCATCGACCAGCTCTTTGTCTTTTGAAAGCAGCTCGGGAATGTGCGCGAACTTATCCAATTGGCTTGAAATATGAACAGAAAAGCGGTCCAGCTTAGATTGATGATCATTTAACAAACTTTCATGGCTCGTGCTCCACACCCAATGACCGCCAAACACCATCAGTAAACTGTATGTGACCATTAACAGTATTGGGATTTTAAAAGCTTGAAACATGAAGGCTCTCCGCTGATTTCTTTGGTAAACAATCAAGCCTGTCTTCTCTCGTTTATGGTAGCAAATAGCGGTAGTTTTTGCTGAAAGCAGAGAGTGAACAGATGGATGTAGGTTAAGGGTTTGTAACGGGGATTGTTGAAAAAGTTATCGACTCTGAGGGGTAAAACAAGAGCAAGATCTCTTTTTAAGGTTTTTAGCAAAAAAAGCCCTCGATTCCCTTGAAAAAGTCGCTATTGTCCCCATTTCTGTTGTGCTAAGTGATGATTTGATCGTTTTTGTATCACTTAGTTGGACGAATTTAGAGCATTCATCATCATGCAGAGGTGAACGGCTCGACAGAGATTAAACAGATCGCTAGAATGTCGCGTCTAAAATTTCTGTCCTGAGGCTAATCGGAGATACCTTTCTTGTTTCTGAAAACAAGCTTTATTGCGTTTTAATCGACGTGTGAAGAACGAAGATATCGCTGATTAGTCTGGTGTTTGGTTGAATAATCAATTCAGACATCAATGCTCGATTTTAAATTAGGTGTTCGGATAGAGCACTACACAAGGATGCAGCCAACAACGTCTGCTTTTGAATTAAAGCTAAGTTACGGCTCATATGCTCAGATTACTGAGCCAGTTTTGAGGTTTATATAATGCAAGTTACTGTTGAAACGCTAGAAGGCCTAGAGCGCCGTCTTAATATTACTGTTCCTGCTGCTAACATCGAAGATGCAGTTACAGCTGAACTACGCAACATCGCGAAAAACCGTCGTTTCGATGGTTTCCGTAAAGGCAAAGTGCCAATGAAGATGGTTGCTAAAATGTACGGCAAAGCAGTACGTCAAGACGTGATGGGCGAAGTAATGCAACGTCACTTCATCGAAGCGATCGTTAAAGAGAAAATCAACCCAGCTGGCGCACCTACTTTCGCACCAGTTGAAAACAACGAAGGCGCTGACCTAGTATTCAACGCAACTTTTGAAGTTTACCCAGAAGTTGAGCTGAAAGGTCTAGAAAACATCACTGTTGAGAAACCAGCAGTAGAAGTTAAAGAAGCTGACGTTGAAGAGATGATCGAAACTCTACGTAAGCAACAAGCAACTTGGACTGAAGTTGAAGCTGCTGCTGACGCTGGTTCTCGTGCAACTATCGACTTCGTTGGTTCTATCGACGGTGAAGAGTTCGAAGGCGGTAAAGCTGAGAACTTCCCACTAGAGATGGGCGCTGGTCGCATGATCCCTGGTTTTGAAGACGGTATCGTTGGTAAAACAGCAGGTATGGAATTCGAAATCGACGTAAACTTCCCAGAAGATTACCACGCTGAAAACCTAAAAGGTAAAGCAGCTAAGTTTGCAATCAAAGTAAACAAAGTTGAAGCTCGTGAACTTCCAGAACTAAACGAAGAATTCGTTGCTAAGTTCGGCGCAACTGACGGCGTTGAAGGTCTTAAAGCTGAAGTTCGTAAGAACATGGAGCGTGAGCTTAAGCAAGCTGTTAAGAACCGCATCAAAGAGCAAGCTATCGACGGTCTAGTTAACGAAAACAACATCGACGTACCTTCTGCTCTAATCGATCAAGAGATCGGTGTTCTACGTCAACAAGCTGCTCAACGTTTCGGTGGCAACACTGAAGCTGCTGACCAACTTCCACGTGAGCTGTTCGAAGAGCAAGCTAAACGTCGCGTAGTTGTAGGTCTTCTACTTGGTGAAGTAATCAAGACTGAAGAGCTAAAAGCTGATGACGAGAAAGTTAAAGCTATCATCGAAGAGATGGCTACAGCATACGAAGATCCAACAGAAGTTATTGCTTACTACGAGCAAAACGAGCAAATGATGAACAACATGCGCAACGTTGCTCTAGAAGAGCAAGCTATTGATGCAATCATCGCTAAAGCTCAAGTTTCTGATAAAGAAGTTAGCTTCAACGAGCTAATGAATCAGCAACCTGCTTAATATAGTAATATCTGACGTAGAAGGTTGACGTACGGTCAACAATTCTGCTAACAATGGTCCGTATGATTTAATCATTCGGGCCATTTATTTTAGGGACATAAGAATATGAGCTACCAAGAAAAAAATACAATGCCATCGATTATGGACGCACTAGTTCCTATGGTGGTTGAACAGACTTCCCGTGGTGAACGTTCTTACGATATTTATTCTCGTCTATTAAAAGAACGTATCATTTTCTTAACAGGTCAAGTGGAAGACCACATGGCAAATCTTGTCGTGGCTCAACTGCTTTTCTTGGAATCAGAAAACCCAGACAAAGATATCTATCTTTACATCAACTCACCTGGCGGTAGCGTAACAGCAGGCATGTCTATCTACGACACAATGCAGTTCATCAAGCCAAACGTGAGCACAGTATGTATGGGTCAAGCTTGCTCTATGGGTGCATTCTTACTAGCGGGTGGTACTCCTGGTAAGCGTCACGTGCTTCCAAACTCACGTGTAATGATTCACCAGCCACTTGGCGGTTTTCAAGGCCAAGCGTCTGATATTCAAATTCACGCGCAAGAGATCCTAACGATCAAACAAAAGCTAAACAAACTATTGGCAGAGCACACAGGTCAGCCTCTAGAAGTTGTTGAGCGCGATACAGATCGTGATAACTTCATGTCTGCTGATCAAGCAGTAGAATACGGCTTGGTGGATTCAGTTCTTAATCACCGCGGTCAATAATTGCAGGGCAATTGTTTAACGCAAAGTGATTCAAATTGATATACACTCAAGCATAGAGAGTTAAGGCTAAGAGGTTAGCGAATGACAGATAAAAGCAAAGAGGGTGGTAGCGGTAAACTGCTTTACTGCTCTTTCTGTGGCAAAAGCCAACACGAAGTTCGCAAGTTAATCGCAGGTCCTTCTGTTTACATTTGTGATGAATGTGTCGATCTTTGTAACGACATTATTCGTGAAGAAATTAAAGATGTTCTTCCTAAGAAAGAATCGGAATCGCTGCCAACGCCGCGTGAGATTCGTGAGCATCTTGACGACTATGTAATCGGTCAAGAATACGCGAAGAAAGTGCTAGCAGTTGCAGTTTATAACCACTACAAGCGTTTACGTAATGGTGATACGACAGCTGAAGGCGTAGAGCTAGGTAAGAGTAACATTCTTCTTATCGGTCCTACTGGTAGTGGTAAAACACTACTGGCTGAAACATTGGCTCGTTTCCTAGACGTTCCTTTCACAATGGCAGACGCAACAACACTAACCGAAGCGGGTTACGTGGGCGAAGATGTTGAAAACATCATCCAGAAGTTGCTTCAGAAATGTGATTACGACGTAGCGAAAGCGGAACGCGGCATTGTTTACATCGATGAAATCGACAAGATTTCTCGTAAAGCTGAAAACCCATCAATCACGCGTGACGTGTCTGGTGAAGGTGTACAGCAAGCTCTACTAAAACTTGTTGAAGGTACAGTAGCTTCAGTTCCACCTCAAGGTGGTCGTAAGCATCCACAGCAAGAGTTCTTGCAAGTGGACACGTCTAAGATCTTATTTATCTGTGGTGGTGCGTTTGCAGGCCTAGATAAAGTGATTGAACAGCGTGTAGAAACAGGTTCAGGTATCGGCTTTGGCGCAGAAGTGCGTTCAAAAGATGAAACCAAAACTATCGGTGAATTGTTCACTCAAGTAGAACCTGAAGATCTAGTGAAATATGGTCTGATTCCAGAATTCATTGGTCGTCTACCTGTGACAACAACACTGACAGAGCTTGATGAAGAAGCGCTAATCCAAATCCTATGTGAGCCAAAGAATGCACTTACAAAACAGTACGCAGCATTATTTGAGCTTGAGGATACAGAGTTAGAATTCCGTGAAGATGCTTTACGTGCCATTGCTAAGAAAGCAATGAACCGTAAAACAGGTGCTCGTGGTCTACGTTCTATCTTGGAGGGTGTTCTACTAGAAACTATGTACGAACTGCCATCTTCAACTGATGTAAGCAAGGTTGTGATTGATGAGTCGGTAATTAATGGTGAGTCAGAACCACTATTAATTTACAGCAACTCAGATAACCAAGCAGCTGTTGCAGAGTAGGTCTTTTTTAGACAAGTCACTCAAATTGAAAAAGGAGGTAAGCAATTACCTCCTTTTTTTTATTCTTCCATTGAATCCAGTCGTTTAAGCCCCATATACTGCTTTATAAGTTAAAGCGGAAGAGAGAAATATATGAACTTGGAACGTTCCGAGCGTATCGAAATCCCCGTGCTACCTCTACGTGATGTAGTGGTTTACCCACACATGGTTATTCCATTGTTTGTTGGTCGTGAAAAATCGATTACTTGCCTTGAATCGGCAATGGAAGCTAACAAACAAGTACTACTTGTAGCGCAGAAAGAAGCGGACACTGATGAGCCTTCAATTGACGACCTATTTAAAGTAGGAACTGTCGCTACCATTCTTCAGTTACTAAAGCTCCCTGATGGTACTGTTAAAGTGCTTGTCGAAGGTCAGCAGCGTGCAAAAATTCACCAATTCAAAGAAAGTGAGTTTTTCTTAGCGGACGCAGAATACGTTGTAACCTCAGAACTTGACGAAAAAGAACAAGAAGTGGTTGTTCGCAGCGCGATCAATCAATTCGAAGGCTTTATTAAGCTGAACAAAAAGATTCCACCAGAAGTTCTAACATCTCTGAACGGTATTGATGAGGCAGCTCGCCTTGCTGATACGATTGCTGCACACATGCCACTTAAACTGGTAGACAAGCAGCACGTTCTAGAAATCTTAGATGTGACTGAACGTCTGGAATTCTTGATGGGCCAAATGGAGTCAGAAATTGACATCTTGCAAGTTGAAAAACGCATTCGTGGCCGCGTTAAGAAGCAAATGGAAAAATCTCAGCGTGAGTACTACCTGAATGAGCAAATGAAAGCGATTCAGAAAGAACTTGGCGAGATGGACGACGCTCCTGATGAATTCGAGACTCTGAAGAAGAAGATCGAAGACTCTAAGATGCCTCAAGAAGCTCGTGAAAAAACCGAGCAAGAACTGCAAAAACTGAAAATGATGTCGCCAATGTCTGCTGAAGCAACAGTAGTACGTAGCTACATTGATTGGATGGTGGGCGTTCCTTGGGCTAAGCGTTCAAAAGTGAAAAAGAATCTAGCGAAAGCGGAAGAGATCTTAAACGAAGACCACTACGGCTTAGAGCGTGTTAAAGAACGTATTCTTGAATACTTGGCAGTACAAAACCGTATCAACAAGCTAAAAGGCCCAATCCTTTGTCTTGTTGGTCCTCCTGGTGTAGGTAAAACCTCGCTAGGTCGTTCGATTGCTGCGGCAACGGGTCGTAAGTACACGCGTATGGCACTTGGTGGCGTTCGTGATGAAGCTGAGATTCGTGGTCACCGTCGTACGTACATCGGTTCACTTCCGGGTAAACTGATCCAGAAGATGTCTAAAGTTGGTGTTAAGAACCCACTGTTCCTATTAGATGAGATCGATAAGATGTCTTCTGATATGCGTGGCGACCCATCTTCAGCACTTCTAGAAGTTCTAGATCCAGAACAAAACAACGCATTTAACGATCACTACCTAGAAGTAGATTACGATCTGTCAGATGTTATGTTCGTGGCAACATCGAACTCGATGGACATTCCTGGGCCTCTACTGGACCGTATGGAAGTGATTCGTCTATCTGGTTACACAGAAGATGAGAAGCTGAACATTGCTAAGAGCCATTTACTGGACAAGCAAGTTCAACGCAACGGTCTTAAGCCTCATGAAATTGAGATTGAAGACTCTGCAATCATCGGCATCATTCGTTACTACACGCGTGAAGCGGGTGTACGTAGCCTAGAGCGTGAAATCTCAAAGATCTGTCGTAAAGCAGTGAAGAACATCTTGCTAGACAGCGATCTTAAGTCTGTAACGGTTAACATTGATAACCTGAAAGAGTACTTAGGTGTTCAACGCCACGACTTCGGTAAAGCGGATGAAAGCAACCGTATCGGTCAAGTAACAGGCCTAGCGTGGACTCAAGTGGGTGGTGATCTACTGACTATCGAGACCGAAGCAATGCCGGGCAAAGGTAAGCTAACGCAAACTGGCTCACTTGGCGACGTGATGAAAGAGTCGATTCAAGCGGCAATGACAGTGGTTCGTTCTCGTGCTGAAAAACTGGGTATCAACTCAGATTTCTACGAAAAACGTGACATTCACGTTCACGTACCAGAAGGTGCTACACCGAAAGATGGCCCGAGTGCGGGTATCGCAATGTGTACTGCACTTGTCTCTAGCTTGACGGGTAACCCGGTTAAAGCAGAGGTCGGTATGACAGGTGAAATTACCCTTCGTGGTGAAGTTTTACCTATCGGTGGCTTGAAAGAAAAACTGCTTGCTGCACACCGTGGCGGCATCAAAACTGTACTGATCCCTAAAGACAATGAGCGTGATTTGGAAGAGATTCCAGACAACGTAATCGCTGACTTGAAGGTGATCCCGGTTCAGTGGATTGATGAAGTACTCAAAGTCGCGCTAGAACGAGATCCGTCAGGGGTCGAGTTTGACGTGAAAAAATAGTGATGCATAGCAAAAATAAGTAAAGAATTACGCTGATAGGCCCGAAAAGGCTTGTCAGCGTTTTTTTTGGACGCTAAGTTATTGATCAAAGCGGCAGCCCTTTTGCAATAAGGCTTGCGGCTAAATAAAACCAAAATGGAACGTACAGTCATCAGAAGTAGTCACAGATGACACATAGGGGAAAAACAGTGAATAAAACACAACTAGTAGAATCAATCGCAGAAAACGCAGACATCTCTAAAGCTTCAGCTGGCCGCGCTCTAGACGCATTCATCGAAGCAGTTGGCACAACGCTACAATCTGGTGACCAAGTTGCACTTGTTGGCTTTGGTACTTTCAGTGTTCGTACTCGTGCTGCTCGTACAGGTCGTAACCCAAAAACTGGTGAAGAGATCCAAATCGCAGAAGCTAAAGTACCTGGCTTCAAAGCGGGTAAAGCACTTAAAGACGCATGTAACTAATTTTCACTGCTGAAACCTCCATTGTAAGAGGGGAAGGCAGTAAAATGCGTTTACTGTTTGAAAAATGATGTTTCATTCTTAAACAGTATGTGTACAAAGCACATTGAACTTATTTAAATTATGCGCATCCTACTGATGCGCATTTCTTTTTCTGATAATATCGCGTGAATAGATTTTTATTTTGAAGCCAATGCTTCATATCCGGAGAGCACTTAAATTATGATGGATCGATTACGCGAAGGCGTGAATAGCATCGCGGTAAAAATTATCCTTGGGTTGATTATCCTGTCATTCGTATTCGCAGGTGTAGGCAGCTACATCACCGGTGGCGGTAACAACGCAGCAGCTAAAGTTGGCAACACAGAAATTGCTCGTGGTGAGTTCGAACAGGCTTACCAAAACGAACGTAATCGTATGCAGTCTCAACTTGGCGATTACTTCGCGCAAATGCTTGCAGACCCTGCTTACGTAGAGTCTTTCCGTAAATCAGTACTTGATCGCATGATCAATGACGTACTGCTTGAGCAGCAAGCTGAGTCTCTAGGCCTACGAATCAGTGATTCTCAAATCCGCACCATGATTCTAGAAATGCCTCAGTTCCAAACGGCGGGTCAATTCGACCAAGAAGTTTACCAATCGGCACTACGTCGTGCAGGTTTCAGCGCAGAGAGCTTCGCTGAATACATGCGTCGTGACCTTATGCGCAACCAGCTTGTGACTGCACTTCAAGGCAGTGAATTCGTTCTTCAGGGCGAAATCGATACTCAGAGCAAGCTTATCGCACAAACTCGTGACATTCGCACAGTGACACTGTCTGTTGCTGACCTTGCAAAAGACATCGAGTTAACTGACGAGCAAATCGAACAGTACTATCAAGAGAACCCAGCAGCTTACACTCGTCCAGAGCAAGCTAAGGTATCTTACATTGAGCTTTCTGCTGAAGCGCTTAAGTCTCAGCTTGAAGTAAGCGATGAAGAAGCACAGAAATACTACCAAGAGCACCTAGACAAGTACTCAACGGAAGAGCAACGTAAAGTTAGCCACATCCTAGTTCAAGGCGATGACGAAGCGAAAGCTCAGGCAATCCTAGACGAGCTAAATGCAGGCGCTGATTTTGCTGCGCTAGCGGAAGAGAAATCTGACGACTTCGGTAGTGCAGACGTTGGCGGTGACCTAGGTTGGATTGAGCGCGATGTTATGGACCCTGCATTCGAAGACGCGGCTTTCGCTCTTGAGAATATTGGCGATACTACTGGCCTAGTTAAATCTGATTTCGGCTACCACATCATCAAGCTAGACGAACTAAAAGCGTCTCAAGCTCAGCCTTACACTGAAGTAGCGGCAGAGATTAAGACAGAGCTTCTAGACCAACACGCAGTTGATCAGTTCTACGAGCAACAAACTGAGCTAGAAAAAGTAGCGTTTGAATTCCCAGATTCTCTAGATGATTCTGCAGAAGCTATCAACGCGAAGATCACAACGACAGATTTCATCTCTCAAGTTGACGCTCCAGAAGTTCTGATGACGCCTGCAGTTATGCAAGCTATCTTGAGCCCTGAAGTGAAAGAAGACGGTCTAAACTCGGAAGTTATCGAAGTTGCACCTGAGCACGTAATTGTTGTTCGTGTAGAAGAGACTCGTGATGAGACAGTTCTTCCTCTAGCTGAAGTGAAAGATCAAGTTGTCGCTGCACTGTCTGCTGTACAAGCAGAGCAGCAAGCGGTTGAGCTAGGTGTTTCTCTAGTGAACGAACTTGAGCAAGGCAATGAAGCAGTACTAGCGGACAACAACCTTGAGTTCACTGAACTTGAAACGATTGACCGTAACTCGCCATTAGCGGCATCTGTATTCGCTCTAGCGAAACCAGAAGCAGGTCAAGCTGTGTTCGGTCAATCTAAAGACCAAGACGGTAATATCGTTGTTGTTGAGCTTTCTAAAGTAACGGCTGAGATCAACCCAGCCTACAGCACTCAAATTGGTGCACAGTTGGAGCGAGTTGGTAACCAGCAAGACCTGACTAACGTATTAAACGTACTTCGTAAAAACGCAGACGTTGAATACTACGTAGTGGGTCAAGGTCAGTAAGCGTTTGATTACCTCAGTAGCAAGCTCAAGTTAGAGCTTACTACTGAAATCAACACGTGATTGTTAGGCTTTAATTCAGATTTGTGAGCCAACAAACAAGCTGATGAAAATAAGATGTATAACGAAGCGGGTCACTTAGGTGATCCGCTTTATTTTTATCTGGTGATTGTGTTATCTAGCGCAGCAAATGCATAAGTTACGTTTTTTGAACAAAGGAACTATTTATGCGCACGATATATTCAACACTAATTCTTTCATTTCTGATGCTCTTAAGCCCTGCCGTGTTTGCAGACAGCCCAACCAAGGCTGAGCTTTACGAAGGCATTGAGATTACGGTCAACATCAATACCGCGACGGCAGAAGAACTTTCAGCACTATTGGTTGGCGTGGGTGACAAGAAAGCCAAAGAAATCGTCGATTACAGAGATCAGAACGGGGCATTTACTACTGCTGATGATTTGGTGAGTGTCAAAGGGATAGGTGAAGCGACGGTTGAAAAGAACCGCGAAAGAATTCAACTTTGACCCGTTTTTCTACTTGTTAGAAATGAAGCGATAGATATGAAGCCTCCGGCCAATGCACCTGCTAGGTGGGCTTCAATCGCGATACGAGCATTAATCAGTTCACCAGTCGTGCTAGAAGGGCCAATAAGCTGCTCCCAAGCGATTTTAGCGACTAATCCGAATACTAACAGCCAACTAGACTTCCTGCCGTTTAAAGCCTCTCTGAGCGCGAATAAGCCAAACAACCCATGCAAAGTGCCCGATAGGCCAACGTAGATCTGAATACTTGAAAACAACAGAGCGACGCCAGTCACTAAACTGATCACAAGCAAAGCAACAACAAGCTGTTTTTTACTCGGTTGAAACAGGTAGCTGATGATCCACAAGCCTGCTAGATTCATCAGAAGATGCGAGTAGTTGGTATGTGAAAAGTTTCCTGTTAGGATTCGCCACCATTGCCCATCGGCAATCGCATTGCTATCCCAAACGACCCAAGCTTGTATTGGCTCAAATTGGAATAAGACGCATAAAAGTGAAATGAAAATTAAAACAGGGTACACATTAAATCCATGTCTCGTTATTGCCCCCAATGCAGTAAGGCTTTGAAAGCTTGTATTTGTCAGTGGGTTACACCACTCGAATCGAATGTTGAGCTTATCATTCTTCAGCACCCATCAGAAGAGCATCGCCCGATGGGAACTGCGCGTATCCTCTCGTTATCTCTAAATAACAGCGTGACGCTTGTCGGTGAAGATTTTTCAGACAACGAACAATTGAACGCATTGCTGGCCAATGAACATTACCAACATGTGATTTTATACCCAAGCGAAAACTCTGTTTCAGTTGAATCTGTGACATGCCCTAATAAGAAGCTGCGTGTGATTTTATTGGATGGCACGTGGAAGAAAGCATTCAAGATGTGGCAAGTATCGAGTAACTTGCATGCGTTGAACACGGTTCATTTACCGAAAGATCTCAAGGGTAATTACCGAATTCGCAAAGCACCCAGTGAAAATAGCCTTTCAACCGTTGAAGCTGGCTATCATTTACTTAGCTTGTTAGAGCGTGATGGCGACTTTAGCCCTTTGCTAACGGCATTTGACCAAATGATTCAGTTTCAAATCAATCAAATGCCGCCGGGCGTGTTTGAGAAAAACTACTTAGATTAAGCCGTTTTAGTAAAGTGAATCAGGAATTAAAACTCGGTATGAGCTGAGAACAGTTGCTGATGCATTTTCTGCGCAAGATCATCAGTCATCGATGAAATGTAATCGGCTATCACGCGCGTTTTTCGAGACTCATCTTGATGTTGTAGCCATTGCTTCTTGATGGGCAGTGGCAGCAAGCGTTCAGGATCTGCGCTGAATGCTTCAAACATATCCATGATGATCTGTTGACCTTTGTATTCGATGACCTGAACCTGTGGCACTTGAATAACGAACTCGCTGACAAAGTGTTTCAGCTTATCGAGTGTGCCGTCCATGCTCGGCTCGAGCACCGCATTGTAAGCCAACAGTACATTCTCAAAGTTAGCCTCCACTCGCTTAATCGAGATACTGGTCAACAGTGCGTTGACTATCCCACCAATCGCATCCTTTCGACGATACTGTTCACCAGAGAAAAGCATCTCTGTAATTGAATCTAGGTGTTCACAAATCCATGGGTCGGCCATCTCTTTCAGTTGAGGGTAAGCCGATTCGACCCACTGAGCTTTGGTCACAGAGCCAAGCACAATCGCATCTTCTAAATCGTGCACGCCATACGCGATGTCGTCAGCAAGTTCCATGATCGAACAATCCAGTGACTTATATTTGGTCTTGTTGTGCTCAAGTGGCTCGGTATGCGTTTTTCTTTTCTGTTTTAGGAGCTGTTGGTCGCTGCTTGAAAGCGGTTCAAGCACCCAGTTAAACAACTCTTCATCATGATCGTAGATGCCTTTTGCTGGCATCCAATCTTTAGCTCGGAGTTGTCGTTGATGCTTAACGGGTTCAGACTGCAATTTAGCTTGAACCTCACTCAGCAGAGAAGGGTACTTAATTAGACCTAACAAAGTGCGTCGAGATAGGTTCATCCCGTGATGTTCAGTGTAAGGTTCTAGCTGTGTGACTATGCGAAACGTTTGAGCGTTGCCCTCAAAGCCGCCGTGGTCGCGCATCATGTAGTTGAGTGCGACTTCGCCGCCATGTCCATAGGGTGGATGACCGATGTCGTGAGCCAAACACAGTGAATCAATCAAACTGTCTGAGGGTAATAGGTCTCGAAATTCGGGCTGCTTTTTCTTCAGTTGAGCGACGATACCGGTGCCAAGCTGAGCGGCCTCAAGAGAGTGGGTAAGGCGCGTTCGGTGAAAGTCGTTGACCGTGGTGCCATGGATCTGGGTTTTCGCTTGTAAGCGACGGAAAGCAGCAGAGTGAAGCACGCGCGCACGGTCACGCTGATACGGGCTGCGGTGGTCATCCCGTCTTATTTTATGTTCATCGTCATTTCGATGCTGCCATTCTTGTTCGAGTACAAAGGGTGGTTCGAGTTGAGAATTCAAAATAGCACCTATCAAATTGATTTTATTTAGCTAATTAAAAACAACTTATACCCAGCTAGCTTATCTCGTCTAGTGATAATTCAAAGCTCGGTGCGAATGTGGTGAGAAAGTAGTCCATTTCTGGGCTTTTGCGTTGTTCGAGTGTCTCTTCCAATCGGCGCTTGGCTTGCTCGTATTCATGATTGCCCGCACTGAGCTCTTCCAAGCATTTCAGGTACGCACAGATAGTATCTGCCTGCTTGACGATGCTTTGCTCTTCTTTACTCGCAGTACCAGATATTAAGAAGGGGGCGAAGTCGTCTCTGAACTCTTCTGGCAACATCGAAAGCAGTCTTTGTTCTGCCGCGGCTTCTATCTTCTTATACTCTTGTGCAATATCCGGGTTGTAGTATTTAACTGGCGTTGGCAAATCACCCGTCAGTACCTCACTGGTGTCGTGGTACATGCCAAGCAGAGCAATGTGCTCGGGGTTAAGCTGACCATCAAACTTCTTGTTTTTGATCAGTGCCAAGGCGTGTGCCACGAAAGCAACCTGTAGGCTATGTTCCGAAATGTTCTCGCTTGATACCGAACGCATCAGGGGCCAGCGTTGAATTAGCTTCATGCGTGCGAGATGGGCAAAGAAATGGCTCTGTTTCATAAATGTCCTTATAGTACCAATCGTAGTAAATAACTGGTCATCCTAGCTTGTTAAAAAACTCGATAACTATGTTAGAATTTTTGATTGTAGAATAACTACTTATCGAAGCTGCTTGTCGAAAATAGCTGCCTTGTTCTCAAGCTTTTTCCCTACGCTATTTCTGAACACTTACTTACTGTGATTGGTATAAACAATACTCCACTCGTATCTTGTGTTTGCACAGGGATACGAGACAGCGGATACAAAAAAGGCTCCTAAACAGGAGCCTTTTAAGCATAGAAGTGAATGAATACAAGTTAAAGTCTTTTAAAACAGCAAATTGTAGCCATCTTTCTTTGTGCTCATTAACCTTCGATGAGGTCGTCTTGGCTGTAAGTCTGTAAGAAGCGCTCTAAACGACCAATTGCGATTTCTAGATCTTCGATGTGCGGCAGAGTCACGATACGGAAGTGATCCGGTTTCGGCCAATTGAAGCCCGTACCTTGAACCAATAGCACCTTCTCTTGCTTAAGGAAGTCGAGTACAAACTTCTGATCGTCTTTGATGTTGTACATGTTGGTGTCGATTTTAGGGAACAGGTACATTGCACCTTTCGGTTTCACACAAGAAACGCCAGGGATCTTGTTGATCAGTTCCCATGCACGGTCACGCTGTTCAAGCAGTCGACCGCCTGGAAGAATCAGCTCATTGATACTCTGATAGCCACCGAGTGCGGTTTGGATAGCGTGTTGCATCGGAACGTTGGCACACAAACGCATTGAGGCCAGCATTTCTAGCCCTTCTACATAGCCTTTCGCTAGGTGTTTAGGGCCTGTTAAGAACATCCAACCACCACGGAAACCACATACACGGTAAGCTTTAGATAGGCCGTTGAACGTGACCATTAATACGTCTTCAGCAAGCGTTGCCACTGAAGTGTGTACCGCACCGTCGTAAAGTACTTTGTCGTAGATTTCATCGGCGAAGATGATCAAACCGTGCTCACGAGCAATCTCAACCACTTGTAATAGGAAATCACGGCTGTATACCGCGCCTGTTGGGTTGTTCGGGTTGATAAGAACGATGCCGCGCGTCTTTGGTGAGATCTTCGCGCGCATGTCGTCTAAATCTGGATACCAATCAGCATCTTCATCACACATGTAGTGAACCGGTGTACCACCAGAAAGCGCAACAGACGCTGTCCATAGTGGGTAATCCGGAGCGGGAACTAAGATTTCATCACCATTATCCAGTAGCGCTTGCATAGACATAACGATAAGCTCTGATGCGCCGTTACCAATGTAAACGTCTTCTACATCAAGGTTACGTAGGCCTTTTTTCTGGTAGTGCTGAACAACCGCTTTGCGGGCTGAATAGATGCCTTTTGAGTCGCAGTAACCTTGAGATGTCGGTAGGTTACGGATTACGTCAACAAGGATTTCATCAGGGGCGTCAAAACCAAATGGGGCGGGGTTACCAATATTAAGCTTCAGTATTTTATGCCCTTCTTCTTCCATGCGCTTAGCATGTTTGAGTACAGGTCCCCTGATTTCGTAGCATACGCTGTTGAGTTTTGACGACATCCCGATATTTTGCATTGCCGATTTCCTGAAATTAATTTAAATACTTTATTAAAGTACCGCAAAATGGCGTTTGATAGAATAAAAATCTGATGAATGTCGCATTTCAGTATCACGTTTAGCCTTTTTGTTGTCACTCTTTTCTAAATTTTAATTAATCGCTTTCTTGGTTATTGGCTAAGATGAATAAAGGGGCGGGATCGCTTAAAATCACAGGAATGTTGAAAAGATATAGTACATTCTTGATCTAAGTGGGTACTGCCCATAAAGTATCAAACTAATATAATAATAATTTAGATGTGAACGAGGTCGATTTGTCACATTTCCAGCAAACTATCTCCGCTTTGATTGAGCGAGTACAAAATGCCCAAGCAAGCGAAGTTCGTTGTGTTGAAGTTCTAACGCAAAAACCATCGTTTGCATTTATAGAATGGCTTCATGCTCAACCGCTCTTTCCTAAGTTCTACTGGCAGTCACGCGACACTCGTGAAGAGGTTGTTGCGCTCGGACAGTTACATACGTTTTCAGATCCTGCACCCGCGTACGCTATTCTTGGTGAAGACCAACGAATCTGGGGTGGACGCTCGTTTGATGGGCACACCGCAAAGAACCGTCGCTGCATGGAGTCGTTTTTCTTCCTTCCTCAGGTTGAATTGATCCGCTTTGACAATACTTGGTCGCTGGCGGTTAATTTGTCCCCTGATCGCGTTTCTTCTATTAATGCTTTGAATAAGCTTTCTGTAGAAGCCGCGATATTGGCGCCTTTGTCTGCCCATATTGAACAGATCAATCACGTTCCAGAAAGAGAGCAGTGGGGCAACCTTGTCGATAAAGTGCTGCAAGGCATTAGCGATGAAGAGTACAAAAAAGTCGTTTTAGCACGTAAAACCACACTGCAACTCGATGCGCCTATCTGCGCAGCTCAATTACTTAAAGCCAGCTATCTGCAAAATCACCACAGTTTCCACTTTATGTTGGTGCTGGATTCTAAACACAGTTTCATTGGCTCGACACCAGAGCGCTTATATAGCCGACATGGTACGGAGCTTGATACCGAGGCGCTTGCTGGAACCATTGGTCGCGGAGAGAACGCTACTGAGGATATGGAACTGGCCAACTGGCTTTCTCAAGACAGCAAAAACCTCAATGAGAACCAGTATGTGGTCGACGACATCATTGAGCGTCTCACTCCTCATTCTCAAACGGTCCATGTTGAAAAGGATGCGCGTCTAGTGCGCTTGCGTAAGGTGCAGCATTTGAAGCGCAATATCCATGCTCAGCTCAACAATGGCGTTAATGGGGTGCAGTTGCTTGCTGCCTTACAGCCAACTGCTGCGGTGGCGGGTTTACCTCGTAAAGAGGCGATGGATTTCATTCTTGAACACGAACCGTTTGCACGAGGTTGGTATGCAGGCTCTGTAGGCTATATCAGTCATCAGCGAGCGGAATTCTGCGTGGCGATTCGAAGCGCCTTGATTGTAAACGATCAAGTACAACTGTTTGCTGGCGCGGGGATCGTGCCGGGATCGGTTGCCGAACATGAGTGGCAAGAGCTGAATAAGAAGATGTCGACTCTGCTCAGTCTCATTTCTGATCACCCACCATTAGGTGTGGCGTCATGAATCACGACCAAGCTGTATTAAATAGAGTTTGGTGTCACACGTTACTTGAAGAGCTTGCACGCAATGGCGTTGAACATGTTTGTGTTGCTCCGGGCTCTCGCTCAACGCCGCTAACTCTCGAAGCTGAAGCCAACTCCAAGTTAACCTTACACACGCACTTTGATGAGCGTGGTCTTGGGTTTTTAGCTTTAGGCTTAGCAAAGGCTAGCAACAAACCGGTTGCGGTGATTGTGACATCAGGAACCGCTGTGGCGAATTTGCTTCCTGCGACGGCTGAATCTGGGCTGACACGAGAGAAGCTGATCTTGCTAACCTCTGATAGGCCCATCGACTTGGTCGACTGTGGTGCCAATCAAGCGATTCAGCAGCATGGTATCTTTTCTTCCCATGTAGAAAGTGCTTTAAACCTGCCAAGCCCAACCACACAGATTTCATTGAATTGGCTTCTAACATCGGTTGATAGCGCGCTTGCGAAACAACGCAATGTTGGCGGTGCGATTCATATCAATTGTCCGTTCCCAGAGCCGCTCTATTCTAAGAGTAGTGCTGAGATGTATGCGGATTATACAAAGAGCGTGGCAGCTTGGAGAGCTTCAACCTGCCTTTACTCGAACACTTATTTGCCCAGTCATTTAATCGCTCAGCCTGTCTCAGCAAGTGATTATGTCGCTCGTAAAGGCGCAGTGATTATTGGTTCTATCGAGAATGAAGCCGCAATTAAAGCCAAGCAGTTTGCGACAGCTTTGGGCTGGCCAGTATTCTGTGACCCTCAATCGGGTGTCAGTAGTGACTGGAAACACTATGATTTATGGATGCAAAGTGACGCAGCCAAAGCACAGCTTAGTCAGTGTGATTTTATTATCCAGTTTGGTGAGCGCATCGTATCTAAGCATCTTAACCAATGGGTAAAAGAACAAGCTGCCACATTTTGTTCATCGCAGTACATCGTTGTTTCACCAGATGCACATCGTATTAATCAAGATCATCTGCCTCAAACTCATATTGTCGCTGATATCGAACATTGGTTATCAGAGCAACATCTACCAACGCTGTTGGGAGAACATGCTGGCTGGGCGGCATCTTTGGCGGAAGTCGCGAATACGGTTCAGCAGTTAGCGTTGGCGCAAATCTCTAATAACGACCAACTGACAGAGTTGAGCGTTGCCGTTGACTTGTCGTCTAGACTTAAGGGCAGAGAGCTTTTTGTGGGAAATAGCTTGATGGTAAGGCTGGTGGATATGCTGTCATCAATCTCTGCGACTCAAGTCTACAGCAACCGCGGTGCATCGGGCATTGATGGCTTGGTGGCGACGGCTGCGGGAGTGATAAAAGCCAACCAGAATCCTTTGATGATGCTGATTGGTGACACCTCTTTGTTGTACGACCTAAATTCGCTGGCGCTACTTACTCACAGCACAACACCAATGGTTATTGTGGTTACCAATAACGATGGTGGGGCAATCTTTGATTTTTTGCCGGTTCCTGAGCAACAAAAACAGTCTCTATATCAAATGCCTCATGGTTTCAGTTTTGAACACGCTGCTGCGCAGTTCCAACTTGGTTATGCGGCGCCAGAAACTTTGAATTGCTATCAAAACATTATCGAACAACATTTCGAACAGGGTCAGGGTACCTTGCTCGTTGAAGTTAAGACGCCTCCCGAACAAGCGTCTACTTTGCTGAAACAATTCAGTTCAATGCTCACCGAGGCATTAGCCTAAGGACTTTACATGCTTTACTCCAATTATTACCCAGCTGTACAAGAACCTTCCGACAAACCTTTGCTTGTTTTTTTACATGGTTTACTCGGAAGCGGGGATGATTGGAGTGCATGTCATCCATTCCTCGAGAATTTTCCTCTCCTTTGCATCGATTTACCCGGACACGGACAAAGTCGCTTTATCGATCCGGTAGGGTTTGATCATTGCTGCAAGAAAATTGTCCAGTGCATCTCAGCTCAATTGGCGCTAAACGATCTTCCTGCTGATTACCCTATCGTGGTGATTGGCTACTCTATGGGAGGCAGGCTCGCCATGTATGGGGTGACAAGCCCTTGCTTCGAAACACTCAACCTAGAGAAAGTCATCATTGAAGGTGGCAACTTTGGCTTGGAATGTGATGAAGAAAGAGCACAGAGGTTAGTACATGATACGCAGTGGGCTGTTCGCTTTGCGCAGCAGTCGATTGAAGATGTTTTAGACGATTGGTATCAACAAAGCGTCTTTTCTTCACTAAATCATGAGCAAAGACAAACTTTGGTCATAAAGCGTAGTGGTAACCTTGGAGTATCCGTAGCAAATATGTTGTTATCTACTTCGTTAGCTAAGCAACCGGATTTACGTGCCACATTGAAATCTCATGAGCATTTATTGCATTATGTGTGTGGAGAAAAAGATCGTAAATTCATGGATCTAGCTGAGAATAGTGGCTTTGAATATAGTCAGGTCGACTACGCTGGTCATAATGTTCATTTTGAGCAACCAGAGTTGTTTTCAAACTTGATCATCCAATGTATCGCCAGTCGTCGCTAATCTGACTGAGCGGATCTCTAGTCTCAAGCACTATCAAAAGCAGAGCAACACCGTCACGACTACTTGTTAGTCGTGGTCTCTAATAGAACAATGGGAATCACCATGGCTAAAACAGTAGGCATCACAGAAGAAGAACTTTACGCGGCAGTTAACTGGAGCGATGAAAGCAGTCAATTTGAAGATATTCAGTACCACAAGTCTGACGACGGTATTGCGAAAATCACGATTGCGCGTCCTCAAGTCCACAATGCGTTCCGTCCACAAACCGTAAAAGAGATGATCAATGCACTGGCTGATGCTCGTTATGACGAGAAAGTTGGCGTAATCATTTTGACTGGTCTTGGTGAGAAGGCGTTCTGTTCTGGTGGTGACCAAAGTATCCGTGGTGACTACGGCGGTTACCAAGATGACTCAGGTACGCACCACTTGAATGTACTTGATTTCCAACGTCAAATTCGTACTTGTCCAAAACCAGTTATCGCAGCGGTATCGGGTTGGGCAGTCGGTGGCGGTCATGTACTTCACATGATGGCAGACCTTACTATTGCAGCTGAAAACGCGCAGTTCGGTCAGACGGGTCCTAAAGTGGGTTCTTTCGATGGCGGTTGGGGTGCTTCTTACATGGCTCGTATCGTTGGTCAAAAGAAAGCACGTGAAATCTGGTTCTTGTGCCGCTTCTACGATGCACAAGAAGCACTGGACATGGGCCTTGTAAACACCGTTGTTCCTGTTGCTGACCTAGAAAAAGAGACAGTTCGTTGGTGTCGTGAAGTGCTTCAACACAGCCCAATGGCACTGCGTTGCTTGAAAGCGGCACTGAACGCTGACTGTGATGGTCAAGCAGGCTTACAAGAGTTGGCTGGTAACGCAACCATGATGTTCTACATGACAGAGGAAGGCCAAGAAGGCCGCAACGCATTCAACGAGAAACGTCGACCGGACTTCGACAAGTTCCCGCGTAATCCATAGTCTTTCTCCTCTTCAAAATGAGTCGCTAATAGCGGCTCGTTTTGTTTTGATGTTCCCCGTTTTTTAGGAAACTTTATGAACTCAGTGAATTCTCAGCGTCACGCTAAACTTTACCGTTATCAATTACCTATGGATAGTGGTGTGGTTCTTCGTGACAATAAGTTGAACGAACGTGTTGGCTATATCATCCAACTTGAGTGTGATGGTAAAACTGGTTTTGGCGAAGTTGCGCCTTTGCCCGGTTTTAGCCAAGAAGATGCCGAACAAGCTGGCATTCAGCTTCAACACGAATTAGAGCTTTGGAGCCACAATAAGCCTCAAACGCCTTTCGACGAGCTGTATCCTTCTGTCGCGTTTGGCTTTTCAATGGCGATGATGGAATTGCGAGGCGATCTTAACGCTCAAGGTAACTACCAAGCGGCGCCTTTGTGTACAGGCGATCCAGATGAACTGATTCCTGTATTGAATGAGATGGTAGGCGAGAAGGTCGCGAAAGTGAAAGTCGGCCTCTACGAAGCGATTCGCGATGGCATGTTGGTTAGCTTATTCCTTGAGTCGATCCCTGATTTGACTCTAAGACTTGATGCCAACCGTGCGTGGAAGCCAGAGAAAGCGAAGCAATTCATTAAATACATTTCGCCGTCAATGCGCCAGCGTATAAGCTTTATCGAAGAGCCTTGCCAAAAGCCAGAAGACAGTTTGGCCTTTGCCATTGACCATGGTGTGGCGATTGCGTGGGACGAGACACTGCAAGAAGCGGTGCGCAGCCCGGAATTTGATCTTAGCGACCTTACTGGTGTTAAAGCAGTCGTGATCAAGCCAACTCTTATTGGTTCTGTCGAGCGTTGCGTGGCAATCATTGAGCGAGCACAGAAGCTTGGAATGAAACCTGTATTGAGCTCAAGCATTGAGTCGAGCCTAGGTCTGACTCAGATTGCTCGTCTGGCGCAGCAATATTTGCCAAATGAAGTGCCGGGGTTGGATACGATTGGCTTGTTCAAGCAGCAGCTAGAGGTTTCTTGGCCGGGCTGTCAGTTGCCTGTCTCTACGCTTGAAAAGCAACAATTGATTTGGTCTTCTTAGACCGAGCTATTTGAATGGCTATTTAGTTAGCTTAACAAGTTCTTAATCTATTTTTGGTTATCATATGATGCGCCCACAATCTAATCATCCCCCGCTCTGGGTAAAGTGGGCGCAGCAAAACCCACTTCAACCAGCGTTAGTGACCACTCACCGCACTTATACTTGGCAGCAAATGTTTGTGTTGGTTAGTGAGTACCAACAACAGCTATCTCATCAAGGCCTATCTGAAGGTGATGTACTGACGATTGTTGGTAAGAATCAAGCTGAAGTGATCCCTGTTTATCTTGCCGCACTCAATTTGGGTGTGGTTTGTGCGTTTACGATGCCTCAGCCTAGTTTACGCCTGAAGCAAAAGCTCGATTCCTTATATCAAGCAGATCAACAGAGCTACCTTTGGCTCTTGGGCAATAGCGGAATAGAGCAATCAGAGACTGCCGATTTGAATACTCAGTTGGTGACCTTGCCTTGCCTAAGTGAACTGAAGTTTGATGGTGATGATGAGCAGATAACGACACCTCAAGAATCCAATTTCAATCCGCAAAATCTAGCGAGCATCGTATTCACTTCAGGTTCTACCGGAAACCCAAAAGCGGTCGCTCATACACTTGAGCAGCACCTATGCTCTGCGTCAGGGCTGCTTGAGGTGTTTCGTTATCAACAAGGTGACACGTGGTTACTGAGTTTACCTATGTACCATGTGTCGGGGCTGGCGATAGTTCATCGTTGGTTGGCGGCTGGTGGTTGCATCAAAATAGGCACAGGTCAGCTTGAAACCGATATAGAAGAATGCAGTCATGCTTCATTGGTCGCTACTCAACTACATCGATTGTTAAAGAGTAAGCAAGCACTTACTTTAACGCATGTACTTTTGGGTGGTAGTCATATACCAGAAGCACTTGGGCTCGAAGCTCAACAAATGGGCATCGAAACATGGCTTGGATACGGCATGACTGAAGCGGCTTCAACCGTGACCGCGAAGCCCGTTGATGCCGGCAGCACCGCCGGTTTTGTCCTTAACCATCGCCAGCTAAAAATTGAAGAACAACGTATCTTTATTGGTGGCGAGACGCTCGCGTCCGGGTATTACTATCAAGGTAACTTAACGCCATTAGTTGATAAGAGCGGTTGGTTTGATAGCAAAGATCTTGGTGAGTGGCTTGGCGAACAAGTGTCGATTATTGGCCGTGCCGACAACCAGTTTATTTCTGGTGGTGAGAACATTCATTGCGAAGAAATTGAGCGAGTACTCAATCAATTGTCTGAGGTTAATCAGGCTTTTATTGTTCCCATTGAAGATGATGAGTTCGGATTTCGACCTGCAGCGATTGTCGATTGTGCTGAGTTGCCAACCAAAGAGTGGTTTATCGAGCAGTTAACTGGTCGTCTTGAACGGTTCAAATTTCCTATTGAGTATTATCGAATGCCTCAGCAGGAACAACATGGTATTAAGGTTTCGCGCGCTGGATTGGCGCAGTGGTTACAGCAGACCCGTTCTAAATAGAGCGAAGAGCAATAAAATGAAGCGCAATACACGGTGACTAGTCGTAATTGCGCTTCAGGGGGTTGTGACGGTGGTGAAGCCGTCACAAATTCTTACTGTTTTATCTGGTCATTAAGGGTTTTATCTTTCCAGCTGGTTGTTTAGCTTAAGCGAGTGCCTTCTTCATTTGTTCAGCGACTTTATCTACCTTACCTAGACCAATGATAACTTGTAGACCACCTTTCCCAACCGGTACCACACCTGCCGCACCGAGTTTCTTCAGTTTCTCGCTGTCTGCTGCACCTGAGTCTTTCACAGTTAAGCGTAGACGAGTAATACAGTTATCGACTTCTAGAATGTTGTCTGCACCGCCAACCGCTTCAATGTAGCTGTTGGTTAGGTTAGCCAATGCTTCTGGCGTTTCAGTTTCTTTTTCTGCTTCCATCTCTTCACCACGACCTGGAGTACGTAGGTTGAACTTGATGATAGCGAAGCGGAAAATACCGTAGTAAAGCGCGAAGAACACCACACCTTGAACCAGTAGCATGTACCAGTTAACCGCGAGTGGGTTTTGGCTTGATAGTACTAGGTCAACGAAACCAGCAGAGAAGCCGAAGCCTGCCATCCATTCCATGCTTGCTGCAATGTAAAGCGATAGGCCTGTTAATACTGCGTGCAGTAGGAACAACACGGGTGCTAGGAACATGAAGCTGAATTCTAGTGGCTCTGTGATACCCGTGAAGAATGAAGCCATAGCTGCCGCAAGCATGATTGCGAATACTTGGTTTTTGTTTTTCGCATCAGAACAGTGATACATCGCCAATGCTGCTGCTGGTAGGCCAAACATCATGATAGGGAAGAAGCCCGCTTGGTACATGCCAGTTTTACCTGGAATACCCGTACCGTTAGCGATAGATTGCGCGCCGCCTAAGAAGTTTGGAATGTCGTTAATACCAACAACGTCGAACCAGAACACAGGGTAAAGAGCGTGGTGCATACCTACTGATAGGAACAAACGGTTGAAGAAACCAAACAGACCAGCACCCACCGCACCCATGCTTTCTAGTTTAATACCCAGAACGATCAGAGCGTCGTAAACAGCTGGCCAGATGTAAAGTAGAGCAAAAGAGAGAGCCATACCTGCGATTGAGGTCAGGATAGGAACCAAACGCTTACCGCTGAAGAACGCTAGAGCTTGAGGAAGTTCAACCGTTGAGTAGCGGTTGTAGATCTCAGCAGAGATGATACCCACAATGATACCTACGAATTGGTTGCTGATTTTGCCAAATGCCGCAGGCACTTCACTGAGTTCAACATCCATTAACTGAGCAACAGAGCCCGGAGCAAGTAGCGTGGTGACGACGAGGAACATCACAAAGCCAGACAGTGCCGCAGAACCATTCTTATCACGGCTCAAACCAAATGCGACACCCACCGCGAATAGAACCGCCATGTTGTCGATGATCGCGCCACCAGATTTGATCAAGAATGCGGCTAAGATACTTTCAGAACCCCAACCAACAGGATCCAACCAATAGCCGATCCCCATAAGGATTGCTGCAGCTGGCAGTGTGGCTACGGGAACCATCAATGCCTTACCTACTTTTTGCATATACCCGAGTATATTCATATGTGCCCCTAAGTTTGTAATTAATTTTTTTAATGTTTCTGCTCGTCAACGTATGGAGTCAAATATTGATCGAGGCAGGATTTTAAGTAACTGCGGTTATTAAAAACTTATTTCTTGATGCAAACAAACGAAACGGGTAGTAGTATGAATTAAAATTTTTAATGCATGAGTTCGTATGGCTAACCATCAATCTTTACTTAGAAATCTTCATACTTTTAATGTTGCTGCAGAGAAAATGAGCTTTACGCTAGCGGCTAGAAAGTTGCATTTGACTCAGGGAGCCGTTAGCCATCGAATCAAAGTGTTAGAAGGTGAACTCGGATTTAACTTGTTTGTGCGAGGGACTCGTAAACTGGAACTAACGGAAGAAGGTCAGCGCTTTCAACGAACGTTATCCAAGTCGTTAAGCTCTATTTTTGGTGAGATCGAAGACATTACCAACACAGACTTGTATGGACAGATCAATATCGGTACCAGTCCTGCATTTGCCAACAGTTGGTTACTGCCGAGGTTGGCTGATTTTAAACAGCGATACCCAAAGTTTAATCTCAATATTTTCTCGCAAGAAGAGCAGGATTTTCATCAAAATCATCTCGATGTCGCTATTTACTATGGTGCTGAAAATCTCAAAGACATGCATCGACAGCGCCTGTTTGGTGAAAAGTATATTCCGGTATGTACACCGAGTTACGCGGCTGAACACGACATCTTTGATGATGGCTTAGAATCGCTGCACCGGATTAATTTCATTCATGCACTAGGGTCAGATGTATGGCAGCGTTGGATTAAACACCACGGCTTAGATGTGAACTTGTTTGAGCAATTTTACTGTGTGAGCCACCGGGATATGGGCGTAAGAAGTGCCCTCAGCAATATCGGTGTCGCGATGGGGCGCTATCATTTTGTTAAGCAGTATGTTCAGACTGGTGAGCTGATAACACCTTATCCGAGCATGGATACAGACCAAGGGTATGACTTAATCTGCCCGCTAGGCACGGAAAAACGCCCTAAGGTAAGAACCTTTATTAAGTGGTTAGAAGGGCAGTTGCGCTAGGTTAGTTAATTTAGCAATTAGATAGTTCAAAACAGAATTTATTATCTTTATAACCATCCATCATAATAAGCCATATAAATAACGGATTATAGAATAAGGTCTTATTATGAAAATTGCCCTCACCATTGCGGTTTTACTGCAGATAGGCCAAGCAATCATCTCGTCAGGGTTGACTCGTTCGTTGGCTGAGCTCACCGCATTTGTGTTGGTTGTGGTACTTGTTTTAATGAAAAGAGAGAGCAAGAAGAGTGATAAGCCCCTGTTTGATTCGTGATTGTTACAACAAAGAATACCCTTACCACAAACGATAAAGGCAAAGCCCATTGGAGCTTTGCCTTTTTGTTTTGTTGCTCGCTAACTTGAGTGTCTAGTTCACCGAACAAACATCTAAAGCGTTTCTATGCGGGCTAAGCGAGAGTTAACCACGCCAATGAACCCGTTGAGATCATGACCCACATTGTAATACCAAACATCAGTGGTTTCGGCCCTGCCGCTTTTAACTTCTCAACTGAAATACCACAGCCAATTAAGAACAAACACACGACCAGTGCTCGCTTAGACACATCAAAGATTCCTTGATAGACCATCTCAAATTGTGGCAGTAAGTCACTCACCGCGATAGCGGCGCAATAGAAGAAAATGAAGTAGGGAACCGTAATCTTCTTTTGATCGTTCTTGAAGATCATCGCACTAATTAAAGCGATAGGGATGATCCAAAGTGCGCGAGCGAGCTTCAATGTTGTCGCTGTCGTCAGTGCTTCTTCGCCATACGCTGAAGCTGCACCTACTACAGAAGACGTATCGTGAATCGCTATCGCTGCCCAAGTACCAAATGTTTGTTGGCTGAGCTCAAACGCGTGACCAATCATCGGGAATAAGAATAGAGCAACCGAGTTCAACACGAATACGGTGGCTAATGCCAAGCCAATCTGTTCATCGTCTGCTTTGATCGCGGGTGCCACTGCTGCTATCGCGCTACCACCACAAATCGCGGTACCAGAAGATATAAGATAGCCCGTAGTGCGGTCTAGCCCCATTTGTTTCGCCAAGAACCAACCAATGACTAATGTACCGATAATCGTCGTTACAATGAGCCCAATACCATCGCCTGTTACTGCTAATGCTTTTTCAAACTGAATACCAAAACCCAAGCCAACAATAGAGTAGGCCAGTAGCTTTTTGGTAAGCTTGCCGACTTCCAAGTGTTCAGGGACTAATCCTAAACTAGCAAGCAGGAAACCGATAACCAGGGCTGTCGGTGAGCTAACCCAAGGCGTTAAGCAAAACAGTGCAGCAAGATAAAATGGAACGGACTTTTTTAGGTTCATTGTATTTAGAGTCTTGTTTTGTTGTGGCGTTATTGTGATGAGACCACTATACGTTCAATAAAATGATAAGTAAGTCTAAATGAATTGAACAAACGTTAAGGAAAACTTAACGCTTGTTCAACTGATATGAATAAAGGGCTGGTTAACTAGCGTAATGATCCGCGAAGGTCAGAGACTGACTGTCGAAGCGTTTCACAAGAGGCTTGTTTAGGTGAAATCGGCTCGCCAGCTTCTATCTCTAGCTTAGTCCAGAAGCGAGTGGGTAACCCTTTGCAGGCACGGCCTTTGTAACGACTAAAGTAGCTACCCCATAATCCTTTAAGAGCCATAGGAATCACTGGGACAGGGGAACGTTTGATGATCAGCTCCATACCACGCATGAACTCAGCCATTTCGCCATCAGAGGTGAGCTTTCCTTCTGGGAAAATACACACGATGTGATCTTCATGCAGGGCACGCTCTACTTCTTTGAAAGCGTTTCGAATCGAGTTGCGGTTGGTCGCGGAGATTGGAATCACCCCAGCTCTTTTCAAGAAGCGTCGAATTGGCGGCAACTTGGTGTAATCCTCTTCCATCACAAAACGGATCAAGCGAGGGCAAACCGCACTCAGCAGCAGTGCATCCATATAACTCACATGGTTGCAGACAATCAACGCACCGCCCTTTTCTGGCAGGTGATGTAAGTTCTTATGTTTAACTCTGTACATGGTGTGAGTGACCACCCACGTAAAGAAGCGGAAAGCGTAGATAGGCACCTGATAAAACAGGTACAGCATCACCAAAGTGTTGCCCACTGCGAGCAAGATAAACAGCTGCGGAATTGAAAGATCTAGAACACTAAGGCAAACAATACCTAATACCGCACTTCCCACCATGAACAGTGAGTTGTAGATATTGAGCCCGGCAATCACTTGGGCACGCTCGTCGGGCTTGGCACGTAACTGCATCAGTGAATACAGAGGAACAATAAAGACACCACCAGAGATACCCAGAAGCAGAAGGTAAGCAAACAGTGGCCACAGCTCTGAGTAGGTTACGAATTGATGGAAAGAACTAAAGTCAGGCAAAGACTCCGGGATGGATATCGCCATCAGAAGACCGAAGATCGAGATACCTAAGCTGCCCATTGGCACGATGCCGATTTCAATTCGGTGATTAGATAACTTATCACAAGCTAAAGAGCCGATTGCAATGCCTACCGAGAATAGTGCCAGTAAAAAGGCGACGGAGCTTTCAGTGCCGTTTAGATGCAGTTTAGTGAAGTTGGGAAACTGAGTTAGGTAAGCCGCACCAAGGAACCAGAACCAGCTGATAGACATCAGAGCTTGAAAGGTCGGGCGATCTTTTTTTGCAATCGCCAGTGTCGCGCGGGTCAGTTTTACAGGTTGCCACTTTACTTTAAGGTCTGGTGCATTACTTGGCGCTTGTGGGATAAACCAGCTTGATACATAGCCAAGCACGGCGAACGAAACAATACACACCGCAGCAATGAGCTTCGCGCCTTCTTCAGATGCAATGATGCCTGCGCCGAGAGTACCAATCAGGATCGCTAAGAATGTACCTGTCTCGACGAGAGCGTTACCAGATACCAGTTCTTTTGTTTCTAATTGTTGTGGAAGCAGGGCGTATTTCACCGGGCCAAAGAAAGCACTCTGCGTTCCCATAAGGAACAGGAGCAGAAGTAATATTCCGTAGCTTTCGTAGATGAATCCGATCGCACCCAGTGACATGATCACTACTTCGAGGAGCTTAACTTTACGGATAAACCACGATTTTTCGTATTTGTCGGCCAGTACACCAGCCAAAGCTGAAAATAGGAAGAAGGGCAGAATAAAAAGGCCAGCGGCCAAATTAATGAATAGATTGCTGGAAATAGGCAGCGTGTCTACGCTTGCGAAAGCAACAAACAGTAACAGGACATTTTTGAATATGTTGTCGTTAAAGGCTCCTAGAAATTGGGTAATAAAGTAGGGTAGGAACCTTTTTTGCGTTAACAGCGAAGATTGGCTGCTGTTGTTCATTGTCTTTCCTTGGATGATTACCAGTTGGTTAAGTAGTTTGAGACTAGGTTATTGATCAGCTCTTTACCATCAATAGGCTCAGAGGCGAAAAATTTATCATCAACGCTAAGTAGAGTAATTCCGTGTACTCCAGACCATAATACACGGCTGGCTTTAACGACTTCGCTTTTCGTATGTTCAGGAGCAATCGCTACTAGCAACTGTTCTAGCATGCCTGTCATTCTATCGATGCGGTTCGATTGCCATTCAGGAAGGTTTTCACCGTTCATGTTGTGCTCAAAGATAAGCTGCCAACGGTGAGGGTGTCTCTGTGCAAAATCGTGGTAGCAGTAGGCAAGGTTGAATAGAGCTTGTTGAGGGTTGCTCGATTGTTCAACAGTTGCAGCGGATTCTGACGCCAGTTCATCTAATGTTTGAGCGACCACATGCAAAAGCAGTAGGTTGTAATTACCAAATACATTTACTAAGGTACTTGGAACGTAACCAATCATATTGGCGATTTTACGTAGACTTAGCTCGTGATAAGAGTGCTCTTCTAAGAAGTCGGTCACCGTTTTTAAGGTTAATTGCACTAATTGTTCGCGAGTATGATCGTTTCGTCTTGCCATGGGTACTTTCTATTAAATGAACATCGTTCAATATTTTAATGCTGCCCCAGAGTGCCGTCAATCCCTTCGCTAGTTTAGTAATCAATTAATAGCCGCAATATTATGATACATGTGTAAACACGGTGAACATTTCATTGTTCTTTGTTAACGAGTATGATTAAGGTGTCGAAAGATAAAAAACCTATAAAGGATAATAATGAAACGATTTTTCTCACTAGTCGCGATCCTGTTGGTAACAGTCGCGGTGACGCCAATCGCGGAAGCGAAAAAGTTTGGTGGTGGTAAGTCATTTGGCAAAAGCTTTAAAACGGCTCCAGCACCAAAACAACAAAACACGAATTCGATCCGTCAAGATCAAACAGGTAAGAACACAGCAGCTAACTCTAGCAAGAAAGGCCTTATGGGCGGTCTGCTAGGTGGCTTACTTGCTGGTGGTCTTTTAGCTGCATTCTTTGGTGGCGCATTTGAAGGTATCCAGTTCATGGATATTCTGATTATGGGTCTGATTGCTTTCCTAGCGTTTAAATTCCTACGCGGAATGTTGGGCGCGAAGCAGGGCTCAATGAATCAGCAGAATGCACGTGGCCAACAGCCAGCATTCGGCGGCATGGGTCAGAACAAGTTTGAACAACCTAAGCAACAACCAAATGTTCATAACTTCGAGCAAACACAACCTCAATCACAAGGCGCTGCTGGTGGTTTCGGTTTTGGTGCACAAAGCGATGTTCCACATAACTACCCACCGGGCTTTGATCAAGCGGCATTCATCAATGGTTCTCGTGAGCACTACCGTACACTGCAAGGTGCATGGAATCACAACGAGCTAAACACGATTGAAGAATACGTATCTCCAAGCCTATTTGAAGACCTAAAAGCTGAGCGTAATAAGCTAGACGGTGATCAGCACACAGACGTAATGTACGTTGATGCTGAAATCGTTCGCGCAGACCACGATGGTAGCAAAGCACAGCTAAGCCTTCAGTTTAGCGGTCGTTACCGTGACACAGCGGATGGCGTTGAAGAAGATATCACTGATATCTGGCATCTAGAGCGTGACCTAACAACTAACAATGCACCTTGGTTAATTGTTGGTATTCAAGGTTAATTCCAGGATTTAACTCAACATCAATAGGATGTAGTTATTCGGAATAACACCAAATAATAGAAAGCCCCTGCTGAGAAATCAGCAGGGGCTTTTTTGCGTCTAATGATATGTATCTTAGTTAAAGATTGGATTAACCTGAGACTAACTAACTGATTTTATTTGGATGTAATGAGTAATGACAAAGTTCTTTGAACCCGTATTGGAGCCTGAGGTTACTTTGCAGCAGAAACAGATAATTGCGAACGAATGCGAAGAACATGTATCGAGCAATTGTTTAGGCTGCGCTGCTTATCTGGTTTGTGAGCGTCATGCTGAAGTATGGGATCACTGATGTTTGAATGATTTAGCTCGATTAGTTATTTGTAGTAGCGGGTTAGTGTTTAGGAAGTTGAGGGTTGTTTTAGAAGACACGTTTAGTAAGAGATAAAGCTCAGAAACGAAAAAAGCCAACTCAATGAGTTGGCTTTTCGATTTTCCAATTAAGGAGAATATGGTGGAGGGAGACGGATTCGAACCATCGAAGGCAGTGCCGGCAGATTTACAGTCTGCTCCCTTTGGCCACTCGGGAACCCCTCCAGGGTGTGTCTTACT